>DMPD01000018.1 GCA_003456125.1 Cyanobacteria bacterium UBA8156
GTGGTGGGGGTGGATTTTTCGGCGGCGCTGTTGGCCATCGCCGCGGGTCGGGCCCGGGGCTTGCCCCCCCCTACGCGATCGCGGCTGCGGTGGTGCCGGGCGGACGTGTTGACGTTGCCCTTTGCCGGTAGCTCCATCGATGGCATTACCCTGGCCTACGGTTTGCGGAATGTGGTGGATCGGCCGCGGTGTTTGGCGGAAATGGCCCGGGTCTTAAAACCGGGGGCGATCGCGGCGGTGTTGGATTTCCATCGCCCCACGGGCTGGCTGGCGGATTGGCAACGGCAGTATCTGGCTACCCAAGTGGTGCCAGCGGCCCGGGCCCTCGGTCTGGCATCGGAATACGCCTACCTGCAACCCAGCATTGAGGGGTTTCCCACCGGCCCCCACCAGGAACAACTGGCGATCGCCGCCGGTTTCCAGCAAGCGATTCACTATCCTTTGCTGGGGGGGATGATGGGGGTGTTGGTGGCCAGGCGCTAAACCACTTCGCTCACGGGGAAGCGATCGATGGCGATCGCCGCGGCCCGGGCCGTATCCCGCAGGTCTTCGGAGAGGTGGGGCACGTGGGGCAATTGACACAGCAAATCCAAGGTGCGGCGAATGATGCGCACCAGGTCGCCCTCATCCAAACTGGTGTTTTGCCACAGTTCTTGCCAAGGAATGTCCAAAGCCCACTGCTCCACAAGGGCGGCGGCGTTCCAGTCCAACCACACCGGCACGTATACCTTGTGACGGCGCTGCACTTCTTCTAGACGGCGCCGGTGCGATCGCAGGCCTTCGAGGGCCTCTTCCAGGATGGGGGAAACCCCAAACCGGGTCCAACTGTCGGGGCGACCGTTTTCTTCCGTCACCAACGCCGCACACACCCCGGCAAAATGATGGGGCTTGAGGCGATCCAACTCCCCCGAATCCATCACCAAAGCCAACCACAATTCGTTGTCGCCCCGCAGGGCCGCCGCCGCCTGCCCCGCCAACGTCGGGCGATCGCCCACCAAAAAGTTGTGGGCCTGCAATACCCCCATCAATTGCGTAAACTCTTGCCAATAGCGTTGGGGCCGTTCCTGCTGTTGCTGCTCCCGTTGGATTTCGGTCTGCAAATCCTCGAGGCGGCGTTGCTTTTTCACAATCCCTTTGCGATCGTCCCAGGTATTGACCGGATGGCGCGACAGTTCCTGCTCCAGGGCTTCCAGACGGGTGTGTTGGGCTTGCACTTCGGGAGACAGGGGCGGCAGCGGCAGCGGCGGCATGGTTTGCGCGAGGTTGGCCGTGGTGGCATCCCCCGGTCGCGAACAGCCAGGCCACAACGTGAGATCGGAGGGATAGGGTACATCTTCGGCCCACCAGACATCCCCCAACGCCAACACATCTTTGCAGGCCAAGACGTACCAGGTATTGGTTTTGTCCAGGCAAATCAACCACGGAAATTGCCCCGAACCCGGCACTTTGGCCACCAGCACCGCCGTTTGCCAAGCTTCGCTAGGGCTGCGAAACGCCAACAAACTGCCCGTTAGGGCATAGGGCACCCAAGCCGCCTGGGTCGTCAAGCGCGCCTCTTCGGCCTGCTCGTGCAAAATTTTGAACAGGCGACGTTCTTCCCGCAGCCGCTCCCGCAGCTTTTCCCAGGCGGCGAGCGCCGCCAAGTCCACCTTGGCCAGCTCCTGTTGCAGGGCTGCCATTTCCCCCTGCAACCCATTCCGCCGGGTACGGGCCGGGGCAAAGGCCAAATCCGCAAGGTATTGCCCAAAACTGCGCTCCACCAACTCCTTGGCCCGGGCCATGGGATGGGTCTGCAACAGGTTCAACACCATGCCGTAGCTGGGGGTAAATTGACTGGCCAACGGATCGGCCTTGGCGATCGCCAACCGTTCGGCATCCAGGGGCCCCTCGTACCGAGTTTGCAAGGTCACCACATGGCCAATGGCATCCATGCCCCGGCGGCCCGCCCGCCCCGCCATCTGCAAAAATTCCGAAGCCGTCAGGGCGCGGTGGCCCCGATCCGTCCGTTTGGACAAACTGGAAATCACCGTGGTACGGGCCGGCATGTTGATCCCCGCCGCCAACGTCTCCGTGGCAAACACTACCTTAATCAATCCTTTCTGGAACAGTTCCTCCACCAAACCCTTCCAGGCGGGCAAAATACCGGCGTGGTGGGCCGCAATCCCCCGATACAGCGCCGCCAACTGGCGATCGCGCACCGCTTCCGGGGTTTCCAACACAAAGCGATCGATGTATTCCTTGAGTTGGGCCGCTTCGGTTTCGGAGACCAAATTCACCTGCATCTCGTTCACAATGTCCAGGGCCCGATCGCACCCCTTGCGGCTAAAAATAAAGTAAATTGCCGGCAACATATCCCGCTGATGGAGGTGGGACAGCACCACCGGAATATCGGGTTCTCCAGCCCGGGGATTGGGATCGCGGCTGCTGCGGCGACGGCTGCCCTGGAGTTTGGGATTGAGGCGTTTTTGGGTGCTGTCCAACAGCGGGAAAAACCCACGGGAATTGCAGAAATGAAACCGGAGGGGCACCGGCCGGAAATCCGAATAAATCAGTTCGGTCGGCCCGTGCACCTGCCGGAGCCAATCGGTGAGCTGATCGCTGTTGGCGACCGTGGCCGAGAGGGCCACCAACTGCACTTCCGGCGGGCAATACACGATCGCCTCTTCCCATACCGTCCCCCGCTGGGCATCGTTCATGTAGTGGCATTCATCCAACACCACGGTCTGCAACCCCGTGAGGGAAGTCCCCACCTCCCCGATGGGGGTACCGTAGAGCATATTGCGGAAAATTTCCGTGGTCATCACCAGAATGGGGGCATCCCGCTCCAGCGAAATATCCCCCGTCAGCAACCCCACATTGTCTGGGCCAAAGCGCTCGCGAAAATCCCGTAGCTTTTGATTGGAAAGGGCTTTGAGGGGTGTGGTGTAAAACACCCGCCGGTTTTCCGCCAGGGCGTGGTGAATGGCGTATTCCCCAATGAGGGTCTTGCCGGAACCGGTAGGGGCGCAGACTACTACGGATTTGCCAGCATCCAACGCCGCGATCGCCTCTTTTTGGAACGGATCGAGGGGGAACGGAAACAGATGGGAAAGAGACAAAGCCGCCATGCCCTCCATCATAGACCGGGAAGCGGGGAAAACCAGCAAGGACGGAATCAGAACCACTATAATCCGGGATCGACGTGCCCAGGGAACCCAGGATGGTCGGTTTTGTACCCCCTATGACCATGGCGGATTTTTTCCGGTGCAGCGAGGGCGTGTGGTACAGCCGGCGCACCGTCCACCACTTTGATGCTTCCGCGGATGAAGCAGGGGAATCCAACCTCACCGTTATCCCTTTGACCGCCACCGACGAGCGGGTGCAGGCCCTGTGCGATCGCCAAGGGGTGAACCCCCAGCGGTGTACCGGGGGTGCCGCCTTTTATTGGCAAGAAAACCGCGATCGCCAGCCGTTGACGGAGGATCGGGCCGCCATCACCGCCGATCTGCCCGATCCCAACAATCCCCAGCGGGGGCAACTGTTGCGCGATCGGGGCTACGTCGAGCAAATTCCCGTCATCAGCCGGTATTGGTTTGGGGTCGGGGGCGTGCTCACCATCGACACCGAATACGAAACCAACCAGGGGCAAGAGCGGTGTTGGTTTGTGTCGCCCCAGTTTCGGGTGCGGGTAGGCAACGTGCGCACCTTGGGGGGCATTTATTTAATGTCCTACTGTTCCGAGCGCCGGTGCGTGGCTAGCCCTGTGCGACAATAGGCGAGAATTTTTGATCCGGATCATGCTCAAAGCGGGAATTGTCGGTTTGCCCAACGTCGGGAAATCCACCTTGTTCAATGCCCTGGTGGCCAATGCCAAAGCGGAAGCTGCCAACTTTCCGTTTTGCACCATCGAGCCCAACGTGGGAACGGTAGCGGTGCCCGACGATCGCCTCGAAGTCTTGGCCAAAATTGGCAGCAGCCAGCAAATTGTACCGACCCGGATCGAGTTTGTGGACATTGCCGGGTTGGTGAAGGGAGCCAGCCAAGGGGAAGGACTGGGGAACCAATTTTTGGGCAACATTCGTACCTGCGATGCCGTAGTCCACGTAGTGCGTTGTTTTGATGACCCGGACATCCATCACGTTGAGGGGGCAGTGGATCCGCTGCGGGACATTGGCATTATCGGTTTGGAATTGGCCTTGGCGGACTTGTCCCAAGTGGAGCGACGGTTGGAGCGGGTGCGCAAGGGCAGCAAGGGGGGCAACGCCGACACCAAAGCAGAACTGGATGCCTTGGAGTCCTTGCAGCCTTGGTTGGATGGGGGGAAACCCGCCCGCACCTGCGATCTCAACGAGGAAGCCAAAGCGGCGATCGCCCATCTCCAACTGCTGACCATGAAACCCACCATCTACGCCACCAACGTGGCCGAGGGGGACTTGGCCACCGGCAACCCCTGGGTAGAAAGCGTGCGGGCCCTCGCCGCCACCGAAGGGGCCGAAACCGTGGTGGTATCGGCGCAAGTGGAATCGGAATTGGTGGACTTGCCGGAGGGCGATCGCCAGGAATTTTTGGCCAGTTTGGGCGTGAGCGAAGGGGGCCTCAAAAGTTTGATTCGGGCCACCTACCGATTGTTGGGGTTGCGCACCTACTTTACCGTGGGGGAAAAAGAAGCCCGGGCCTGGACAATCGATGCCGGGATGAAAGCACCCCAGGCCGCCGGGGTGATTCACTCCGATTTTGAGCGCACCTTCATCCGGGCGGAAACCGTCGCCTACACCGACTTGGTGGGAGCAGGCTCAATGAAGGCTGCCAAAGAAAAGGGCTGGGTGCGCAGCGAAGGCAAAGAATACGTGGTGCAGGAAGGGGATGTGATGTTGTTTCTCACCGGAGCCTAATGGAACTCTCGGAAATTGAAGCTGCTCTGCAACAGGCTGATTACCAGTACCGTCTGCCGGCGATCGCCGCCTTGGCCGACCATCCGGCCGCGGTGGCGGTACCCATTCTTCAGCGTCATGTGCGCGATCCGGAATTTCTGGTGCGTACCTTTGTGATGCGTGGTTTGGGGAAACACCGCACCGAAGAGGCTTTAACCGCCCTGTTGCAGGCCCTCAAAACCGACGATACCCCCAGCGTGCGGGCAGAAGCAGCCAACTCCATTTCGTGGTTTGGCCCGGCCACGGCCCCCCATTTGGTGCATACCTTTGCGGTGGACGATCACTGGTTGGTGCGGCAGAGCATTTTGGCGGCCCTGACGGATTTGGGGGAAGCCGAAGCCCTGTACGAAGTGTGCGATCGGGCCCTCAGCGACGAAGAATTCACCGTGCGGGAAATGGCCATTCGGGCGTTGGGGGCCTTAGGGCAAGGGAACCGGCACACCGCCGCCCTCGATCGCCTGTTGGGGCTGACCCTGGGCGATCGCCCCCGGGAACGGGCCCTGGCCGCCCTTTCCCTCCGCCATTTCGAGGATGCGCGGGCTCGCCAAGCTCTGGCCCAACTGCGCACCGATCCCGATCACCGGGTGCAGGCCGCCGCCCTCGAAGCCCTGTTGTGAAACCCTGCCAACACTGTGCCATCCTTTGCGATTTGCGGTACCGGATTCAGGTCACCGCTGGGGGGCCCTGGCTCCTGGTTTGCCCCGGTTGTTGGGCAGGGTTGCAGCGGGACAACCCCCACTATCGCTACGGCGGCACCTGGAAAGCCCGGCGACGCTCCTAGCTCCCTCATTTGGTGCGAATGTTGTCATTTTAATTATAGTCATTTTAATTATAGTCGTTTCGGATAGA
>DMPD01000246.1 GCA_003456125.1 Cyanobacteria bacterium UBA8156
CCCACATCGATCGCCGTCATGCCGGGTTGCAGGAAATTCCGCCAAAATTCCATCTCGCCTTCAAACCAATCCCCCTCCGCCAACAGAATCGAAGTCACAATGCTGGTGAGCCGGGATTCGATCGCCAGCCATAGGCCGTCGTAGGGCAACCAAACCGTCTTGGGGTCGAGGGTCGGCCCACCGGCTTGCCCCAGCAGTTCCGTGTAGCGATCGCGCCACAAGGCCGCTGCCGCAGGGTAATTCGATCGCTCGTAGGCCAAGGTCAGGGCGAGGGCCAAGGGCAACGAATCGGGTTCCCGTTGCCAGGCCCGGTGCAGATAGACCACCCCCTCCGGCTGCTGGTTGCCCACCACCATCAACCCCATCTTGCGGTTGAGGGCCGCGTCTTCCGGGAACACGGTGTGCAGGGCTTTGATCGGGCGGTAGAAATGGCTGGTGAACCCCACCTGGTGACCGTAGCTGGCCGCCAATACCCGCAAGGCTTGCTCCCACCCCGAACCCATCGCGTAGAAATCCCCGCGGTCTCCCTCCCACCCTTGGGGGAGAACCACCGACCCCAATCCTACATTCTCTTGGTTGCGGCATAGGTCTGCATACCAGGTGGTCAAAACCCGGAGCACCGTTTCTTCCACGTTGATGCGCAACCGACGACACCACACCAGGTAGTGGGCCGTGCTCAGGGGATGGCCCCCCAAGTCATAACCCCGCTGCCAAGCCCCTTGCGCCGCCGCCCAGTGGGCCTGCCGTTCCGCCGGGTTGTTTTCCGCTGCCCTTAAGTGCGCCACCGCCACACGATGCCAGGCTAAGGGCGAGGCAAGCGGTTCCGTTGCCGTGATTGCTTGCGTTACCTCTCGACACAGAGCTTCCAGCTGATCCAGGGTGCGATCGCGCCCAAATTGGGTGAGGGCCGTCTGTTGACCGCGCCGGGCGATCGCCTGTCGCTCCTCTGGGTTTTCGGCCAAAAATTGCAACACTTCCGCCAAGGCCAGTGGGTTTTCCGCCTCAAACAAAAAACCAGTTTCGCCAGGGGTCAAAATTTCGGGAATACCACCGCGATCGCTCCCCACCGCCGCCAAACCCGCCTGCATCGCTTCCACCAGTGCCATGCCAAAAGGCTCTTCAAACCGGGAGGGCAACACCCAGGTGTTGTGCTGTCGATAGAGTTCGGCCAGCGCCGGCTGGGATTGCAACCCCACAAACCGGAGGCGATCGCCCATGCCCTCTTGCTCGGCAAACTCCTGCAGGGCCTGCACGTAGTCCGGGGTGAGGGTTCCCCCGGCGATGGTCGCGGCAAAGGGAATGCCCAAGGTATGCAGAATCGCCAGCGCTTCCAGCAGCACATCGGGGCCCTTGTAATGCATCACCAAACTGGCGTACATCACCCGCAGCATGTCCTGGGGATGGGGTTCCGTATCATAGAAAATGCCCTGCTCGGCCCCCGGATAAATCGTGCGGAGACGGGTGGCCGGATAACCGCTGGCGGTGAGGTGGTGGCCAATCCAATCGCTGACCGCCACCCGGTGGTACAAAGGGCTATCCGGCATCTGCTCCGGCTCGTAGGAGGGATGGGCATTCATGATGTAGTGCACCACCGGCACCCCTTGCGCCAACAGGACTTCCAATACCGAAATATCTAGAAATCCCAGGTTGCCCCACAAACAGACATCGGGGGCCCATTCCGGCACCACCCGGGCGATCGTTTCGCGGTTGACCTGGGTCAACGCCCGCGCCGTTTCGATGGGCAACAGCTCCGAGCCTTGGGCCGTCCAGCGCCCATACAACCGCAAATCCCGCCGAATGGGTACCGTTGACCCGATCGACTCACGGTAGCCGGTAGGCAAGTCAGGGGTATCGCTGGTTACAACCAAAACCTCATGTCCGCGGGCCGCCAGCCCCTCGGCATAGTCCGCCATCGCCCGCTCGTAGCCACCAATGGTCTGGGGCGGGTACAAATTGGAAACCACGAGAATACGCATGGCAGACGGCCAAAGGACTTCGGTATTTTAACGGTAGTTCGGTGGGCACCCCAGCCATGAACCGGCACATTGGCAGGAAGATTCCCCCTCCACCCAAGACAAAACCTCCACCGGCCCTGCCTATCCTTGGCAAAGTATTGATACCTTGCCCTGAGCAAATGCTATTAGAAATGTTAACATTGGTAAACAAGGTTTGCTTATCGTAAATTTTGGTTTTGCAATCGCAATACATCTGGGGGCTTTTATGCAGGCAGTAGACAATTACCGGCGGTTGGTGCGGCCGGTGCTGGTGGGGACGGGCGATCGCTGGGCTTCGGTGGTATTGACCGCGTTGCGGGTCGTCGTCGGGATTTTCATGATTCACAACGGCTTGGACAAGTTGGAAGACATGCCGTCCTTCATCGAAGCCTATGTAGTGCCGCTGGGATTTCCGTTCCCGACGTTTTTCGGCTACGCGGCGGCGTTGACGGAGTTGGTGGCGGCGCCGTTGTTGGCGGTGGGTTTGCTGACGCGGTTTGCGGCTTTGGGGTTGTTCACCACGATGGCGGTGGCGGTGTACCACCACATTTTGACGGCTGGTTTGATGATTCCGGTGATTGAACTATCGGGGTTGTATGGGATCACCTTCTTGGCGTTCACCGTGACCGGGGCGGGCCCTTACTCCTTGGATGCTGTGGTGGCGGGTCAGCTCGATCGCTGGTTGATGCGGGTGCGTTCGGAAAAGTTGGAATCCCTGGAAACCTCGTTCCAATCGGAAGCCACGACCAAGAAGTAGTCAATGAATCCAGTGTTGCGCGGCCCAGGTGACCAATTCCTGATGGATTTGGTACCAGGGCCGTTGTTGTTGGCGGGCGATCGCCGCGCAGTCTTCGTATTCAGGGCGATGGGTGACGGTACCATTCGGTTGCCGAACGGTCTTAAATCGCGCCGGGCCCCAAGGGGTGATGTGGGGGGCCACGGTGCGGGGTAGAACCCATCGTTCTTGGTAGCGGTAACGCAGGCCCAGGGTCGGGGTTTCGGCAAACAACAGCAAGGCACAGGTTTCGAGGCGATCGGGCAGGCACAGTACCTCCAGCCGGTGGCCGGGTCGTCCCTTTTTCATGTACACCGGTTGAAAGCTGTAGTCGAGGGCCCCAGCCGCCAACAGGCGATCGCCCAGGTAGCCCAGGGCTTGCGGACTGATGTCATCCAGTTGGGTTTCCAACACCGCCACGGTTTCGGTTTCCGCCTCTGCGATCAGTGGGCATGGTGGTGGCCAGGGACTGTTTTTTTTTGGAGAGTGGTGCCTACCCACAGGCGGAGAATGTTGGGAATCGGCAAATCCCGGTGGCCGGCCCCCAGTCCGATTTTTTCCAGGGTGAGGGGGGGCGGCCCACCAAAATCTTCTGCGATCGCCACCATCAACGCTGCGCCCGTCGGGGTGACCAATTCGGTAGCAAGGCCGTTGTCGTAAAGCGGCACCTGGCGGGATTCCCAGAGTTTGAGGACAGCGGGCACCGGCACCGGCAGCCGGCCGTGATCGCAGTGGACGTAGCCTGCCCCCACCGGCAATGCGGAGCAACACACGGCTTCGACCCCCAGCCAATCCAAACCCACGCAGGTGCCCACCACATCCACGATCGCATCGAGGGCCCCCACCTCGTGAAAATGCACCTGTTCGACGGGAATACCATGCACTTCGCCCTCGGCGATCGCCAGGGCCCGAAAGGTGGCCAAACTCCAATCCCGGGCCCGTTCCGACAGTTGGGCCCCCCGAATCCGGTCTTCAATTTCCGGCAAATGGCGGTGGTGGTGTTGCTCCCGGGTTTGCACCGTCACGGCGATCGCCGCCTGGCCCTGTCGCCGCACCGTTTCCACCTGGAGCTGCACCTCGGTGGCGAGACCCAGGTGAGCAATGGTTTCCTCCAACACCGCGAGGGGAACCCCCGCCCCCACCACCGCGGCGATCGCCATGTCTCCGGCGATCCCAGTCGGACAGTCAAAGTAGGCTATGCGCATTCCACCCATCCCCAAACCCCCTGTACTGTAGCAAAACCGCCTCCCTTCACTTGGGAATCACCGCCCCCAACAACAGGGCCCCCGTGAAATCCGCGCCGGTGATATCCGCCGCACTCAGGTTCGCCAGCTTGAGATTGGCTTGCAGAAACAAAGCTTCTCGGAGCGTCGCCCGGTGCAGCGTGGCTTGTTCCAGCTTGGCAGCTAGAACGCTGGCTTGGGACAAGTCCGCCATGGTCAAATTGGCTCGCCCCAGATCGATCCCATTGAGGTTGGCCCCCACCAAATCCGCCATGGTTAAATCCGCCCGCTGCAAGACCCCCTCGTAGAGGTTGGCCCCCCGCAGCACGGCTTGGTTAAAGTTGGCTCGGCATCCCCACAGCCGCTGCAGGTTGGCTCTCGTCAAATCCGTCCGACTAAAGTTGGCCTCGCTGGCATGGGCATCCGCCATGTAGGCACCGCTGAGGTTGCTGCCCGTCAAATCCGCCCCACTCAGCACCGCGCTGCCAAAGTTCGTACGATGGGCACTCAGCTCTCGCATCAGGCTTTGGCAGAAATTGGCGGCGATGGCACTGGCAAAATCCAGGATCGCCTTTTCAAGATTGGCTTCGATCAAATTGGTGCGGTTGGGGATGGCGCGGCTGAGGTTGGTTTTGCGCAGGTTGACACGACTCAGGTTGGCGGCAATTAAATTGGCCGAGGTGAGGTCGGACTCCGTTAAATTACCGCCGCTGAAATTAACCCCCTCCAAATTCAAACCCCGCAGGTCGCGGTGGGAAAAATCTCCCCCCTGCAGACAGGCCCCTTTGAGGTTGACTCCCTGGAAATCGGTTTGGGCCAGATGGGCCCGGCCCAGCTTGGCCCGTCGCAGCTTGGCCCCTTCCCACCGCAGGCGATCGCAGCGGGCTTCGGTAAAGTTCGCCCCCTCCAACACGCTCCACGATAGATCGGCCCCCTGCAGGTCAGCCCCGGTAAAATCCACACCGGTCAAATCCGCCGAACTAAGGTCAGCGGTGCGCAAATTCGCCCTTTGGAAATTGCAACCCCGGAGATTGGCCCCCGCCAACGCCGCATCGCTCAGCTCGGCCCCCGTCAAATCCGGAACCCCCAGGTTTTCCCCTTGACGCTGCCGCCATTGGTTCCACCAATCGGCCCCTTGTTTGATTTGGCGGAGATACTTTGAGTCTGCCATGGCCGCGCCGTCCTGCTGGTACGATTATGGCAGTTTCGGCCCCCGCAACGCGATCGTGAAATTCAACGCCAAAATTTTTGTCACCCTCCACCCCGCCGTTCTCGACCCCG
>DMPD01000084.1 GCA_003456125.1 Cyanobacteria bacterium UBA8156
CTTCCCCCCGCGGCAGCACCCCTCCGTTGCCCCGATCACCTGCCTTCACAATCACGGGCTTGGGGGTCTTGCGGGGTTCCCGGTCTGGATTCTGATTTTGCACTTTGCTGCGACTTTCCATATTCCGATTCTCCATACTCTTCTTTCCTAAACAACAACTCACCAAAACTTCTGAAAACAGGACACGAAAACTTTTACTTCACGCTTTGCCCTCGTATCCCAAACCTGGCCACCTTTGTGCCAACCCACAAACTCGGTATCTTTTCTATTCTGACATCAACCCCAGGGACATCAGAACCGCTTTGAGCTTCACGAGCAGTTCCTCGCCGGCCGGCACGAGGGGCGATCGCACCACCCCAGAATCCCGTCCGAGCAAGTACAGGGCTGCTTTGAGGGGAATGGGGTTGGTATTCCAAAACAGCGCTCGGAACAACGGAAACAGCTTGATGTGAAGCGCCTGGGCTTGACTCAGGTTGCCGGCGACAAACGCTTCCATACACCGCTTGAGGTCGGCTCCCACCAGATGGGAAGCCACACTCACGACCCCTTGGGCCCCCACTGCCATCAGCGGCAAGGTCAACGAGTCATCTCCAGAGTAAATCGCAAACTCCGGTGGCGTGTGGGCCCGAATCTGGCTGGCTAAATCCAAATCCCCCGTGGCTTCCTTAATTCCAACAATGTTGGGAATTTCCGCCAACCGTGCAATCGTGGTTCCCTCTAGTTTGCACCCTGTCCGCCCCGGAATGTTGTACAACAACATCGGCAAATCCGGCGTGGCCTCGGCGATCGCCCGAAAGTGCCCGTACAACCCCTCCTGGGGTGGCTTGTTGTAGTAAGGAACCACCTGCAATGAGCCGTCCAATCCCAATTTGGCGGCTTGCTGGGTGGCGGCGATCGCCTCGGCCGTCGCATTGGAACCCGTCCCAGCAATTACTTTGGCCCGACCGACCACCGCCCGTTGCACCACCTGAAACAACTCGTATTCTTCGTCCCAGGTCAGGGTGGGAGATTCACCTGTGGTACCGCACACCACCAGTCCATCGCTCCCCGATGCTACCAGATCGTCGGCTAAAGCCTCCGCCCGCCCGTAGTCCACCGCTCCACTCGTAGTGAATGGGGTCACCATGGCTGTAATCAACTGCCCAAATAAGGGCCGTCCTTCAGGATGCGATGCTGTCAACATATTCCCCACGATCGCTCCCCACACCCCTCAAGGCAGAAATCATGCCCATGCACAAACTTCCATGATGATTTTGCTCCGTTTGCCAACTGCCACTGTTTTTTGCTTGTCTTTCTTTTGCTTTTCTGCTGTTTGTTGCTACAGGTTATCACCCCCTCCCCAAACGTGCGATGAGGTAGACGGTTACCTTAGCTTGATCCTATTGGTTGCACCCGTTCTGGAGTTTTCCAGAAGGTGCCTGGGCCCTCTTGTTGCCCCTCTTGGCGTGGCTGGCGCTCTTGGCATAGCCCTTGGAGTTGGGCCTGTGCCTACCAGCCGATGCCCTCTTTTTCGGTACGGGTCTCCCCTTCCCAAAACCTGTTGCCGGTGATGTGTTCCTGGAGTGTGGTTTTGACTCCATCTCTACCGGATTTCCTGCCCCCGCTTTTCCTGACCCTATCCACAGGAAATGCGCCCGTTTTTGCTTACTTGAATCGGCTTTCGAATCGGCTTTCGAATCGATGTTGACCTCTCACCAACTCTACCAGCTTTACCAAAGTCTACAACCGAATCAGGGATCGCAAGGACACCACTTTGGGGGATGTTTTTTCTCTCTGTTCCTGCGCCAAGCGAGCCTATGGCGCCTGAACATTGTACTGAAACATGGTACTAAAGCATGGCATCGAAAGTATGGCACTAAAGCACAGCATCGGAACCGGTCGGAAGGGTTTGGGGGTGAGGTCAACGCTATCCCAGTCCAAACTAGAGACTACTATAGCCGATACTGAAGGGAGCGAACTTTGCGGCGGGTGGCCATACCTTAGCAACTTCATTGGCCAGCGTCAAGTTAGGCTTGGGCGATCAAAGTTTCGGCGATTTGGACGGCGTTGAGGGCGGCTCCTTTACGGATTTGGTCGCCGCTGAGCCAAAATTCCACGCCGGTGCCATCGGGGTTAGAGATGTCTTGCCGAATCCGGCCCACCCATACTTCATCCTGTCCTGCCGCTTCGAGGGGCATTGGGAAGTGATTCTGCCCCCAGTCTTCCACCAATTTTACGCCGGGGGCTTGGGCTAGAATTTGCCGGACAGCCTCGGGGGCCATGGGTTGGGTCAATTCCAAGTTGACGGCCTCCGAGTGGGCCCGCAGCACCGGCACCCGGACACAGGTGGCCGTGAGCCGCAGGTCAGGGGCATCGCAAATTTTGCGGGTCTCGTTGACCATTTTCATTTCTTCTTGGCAATAGCCGTTGGCCTGCATCGGCGAGTTGTGGGGAAACAGGTTGAAGGCTAAGGGATAGGGGAAAATTTCCGTGGTGGGGCGCTGCCCCGCCAGCATTTCCCGCGCCTGCTGCTCCATTTCGGCCATGGCCCGGGCACCGGCCCCACTGGCGGATTGGTAGGTGGCCACCACCACCCGCCGCACAGGGTTCACCCGGTGCAGCGGAAACAGGCACACACACAACAGAATGGTGGTGCAGTTGGGGTTGGCGATGATG
>DMPD01000282.1 GCA_003456125.1 Cyanobacteria bacterium UBA8156
TAATTAAAATGACTATATTTTGGCACTCCTGCCGCTTTACGCCATAAGGCTTACGTTTTGGGGCGGAATTAAGCAGAATTAATCGGATTGGAAACACCCCCTGTGGCTTATCAAGGAAGAGGTTTGTTGGCAGGAACTTCTACCGTGGTTGTCCGCGGGCTGGCGGGAGCCGATCGCCGCAGTTTGGTGCCTTCCAAACGGGCCCCCTTTAGATCGGCCGCTTCCCAATCCGTATCCCGGAAGTCAGCCCCCCGCAAATCGGCCCCAATCAGTTGGGCCCCCGCCAGGGTGGTTCCATCAAACAACCCATTGGCGGCTTTGATGCCGGTAAAATTGCCGTTCACCAGACAGGCTTGGCGGAGGTTAGCCCCGGCCAAAATCGCATCGATCGCGATCGCATTTTTGAGATTGGCGCCGGTGAGGATCGCCCACTCGAGGTTGGCGCCGGTGAGGTTGATCCCCTCTAAGTTGGCCCCCCGACAGTCGGCTTCGCTGAGGTTGGCTTCCTTGGCTTCGCAGCCCCGGAGATCGGCTCCGGTCAGCAAAGCCCGCTTGAAATCAGCCCAAATCAGGGTGGCTTTTTGGAGGTTGGCGCCCCCAACTTCGGCTGCCAGAAAGCTGGTGCCGGTCAGATCGGCTCCCCAAAAACAGGCCCCCCGACAGTTGGCCTCGACAAAAGTGGCGCCTTTGCACCGCACCCCGGTCAAGTCGGCACCGCTCAAATCGGTCCGATCGAACCGGCAGCCGCTGAGGTTGGCCCTCTCCCCCCGCAGCCAGGCCAGCGTGGCCCCCTCAAAATTGGCGGAGGCAAAGTTGGCCTCGCCAAAATCCATCCCCTCCAAACGGGCCCCTTGCCCCTGGGCTCGTGCCAGGTTGGCCCCCACTGCCAAACTGTCGATCGCCTCGACTTCTCGGAGGTTCGCCTCGCCGAGGTCAGCGCCGCTTAAGTTCACTTCTGTGAGGCGACCCCGTTGTAGATTCGCCCCGCGCAAATCGGCCCCGCTGAGGTTGACCTGCCGCAAATCGGCAGTGCTCAAATCCAATCCCCGGAGGTCAGCCCAGGCCAAATCCACATTCACCAAGGCGACCCCTTGCAGCTTGGGGACAATTTCAAGGTGTTTGGCCCGCCAAGCATTCCAGCGATCGGCACCGCTGGCCAGAATTTCCATGTGCAGGGTTTCCGTATCCATTGTGCGGCGCCGGGTCACGCTACAATCTATAGCACGATTTGCGGGTTTCCCCCACTTTGCCCATGGCTGCGACTGTCTGTTTGTCGTTGGGTTCGGCCCCGGCGCTGCAAAAGGTGGCCGAGCGGTTGGCGGTTGCCCTGTTTCCCGGTAGCGTGTTGTGCCTGTCCGGCGATTTGGGAGTTGGCAAAACCACCTTTGTGCAGGGATTGGGCCGGGGTCTGGGCTGTCCGACGGCACCCACCAGCCCGACGTTTTCTCTGATTGATGAACATCTGGGGGGGCGTTTGCCCCTCTACCACGTAGACTTGTACCGCCTCACCCCGGAACAGGTACCAGCCCTCCATCTGGAAGCCTATCTCTCGGCCCAAGAGTTTCCGCCGGGGGTGCTGGCGGTGGAATGGCCGGAACGGCTGCCTCGTCCTTTCGCCGAATGCCTATACCTGCGGCTTGCCCTAGACGAAACCGACCGGGACGGGCGGAGTCTGACGGTTGAGTCCTGGGGCGATCGCCATGGTGCCCTGCTGCTGGATTGGCTATCCCCATGAATCCTCCACCGTTGCCGAATTTGCACGATCGCGTCGCCGAGATTTTGCGGCGATCGGGGGTTCCCTACCTCGAGCAAGACGGTGCTTTTTTTGTCGATCGGGGCACCACGCGGGTCACGGTGTTGCTGTGCACCTGGAATCAATACAGCGTGGTGCGCATCTATGCCCCGGTCGCCAGTCATTTTGTACGGGTGGATGAAACCCTGACCCGGTTCCTGGCCTGCGAAAACAATCGGGTGCTGTTCGGAAAATTTTCCCTGGACATGGAAGCCCGCTGCATCTGGTTTGAACACGCTTTGCTGGGGGATTTCCTCGATGCCGATGAACTGTTGGTGGCGTTGGAGTCGGTTGCGGCGATCGCCGATGAGTACGATGAACCCATTGCGGCGATGTCGGGCGGGGAACGGTTTAGTGATTAGATTTCGCTGCAAATAAGATCTATGAAATTTCTATGAAATTACTGGTTACGGGGATTTCTGGTCAGGTGGGTTGGGAGCTGCAACGCACGTTGTGGCCTTTGGGGGAGGTGATTCCCTGCGATCGCCAGGCTTTGGATTTGGCCCAGCCCGACCAGATGCGCGCGGTCTTGCAGGAAATCCGGCCCGATGTGGTGCTCAATCCGGCGGCCTATACGGCGGTGGATCGGGCGGAAAGCGAACCGGAGTTGGCCCACGCCCTCAATGCGATCGCCCCTGGTATCTTGGCGGAGGTCTGCCGATCTTTGGGGGCGTTGCTGGTGCACTACTCCACAGATTATGTATTTGATGGCAAGGGCGATCGCCCCCATCGGGAAGACGATGCCCCCAACCCCCTCAACGTGTACGGCCGTACCAAATGGGCCGGGGAACAAGCCATTCAGGCCGTGGGTGGGGATTATCTGATTCTGCGCACCAGTTGGGTCTATGGCCTCCGGGGTCAGAATTTCTGCCGCAAAATGCTGGCGTTGGCCCGGGAGCGCCCCCACCTCAAAATTGTGGATGACCAGGTTGGCGCCCCTACCTGGAGCCGGGCGATCGCCGAGGTCACGGCCCAGATGGTTGCCCAAAACCCGCGCGATCGCTCGGGGGTGTACCACCTCACGGCGGCGGGGCATACCAGTTGGTACGGTTTCGCCAAAGCCATTTTCGCCCTCGATCCCGATGCCGCCAGCCACAAACTCACTACCGTCGAGCCCATCCCCAGCAGCGCCTATCCGACCCCGGCCCGACGGCCCGCCAATTCCCGATTGGACAACACCAAACTGCGCAACCATTTTGGCTTGGCGCTGCCGCCTTGGGAAGTGGGTCTGGCTTTGGCTTTGGATAACTGCCACAACCGCAAGGCTCTTGTAGAATAGGGCGGATAGGTTCGGATACCACCGGTGGCCTCGACGCGACCCAAACGCACCAAAATCATGATTGCCATTCTGCCGGATGAGGCTTCCGCGTTTGAGGCCTACCAGTTGCTGTGGCGCAGCGGCATTTCCCCCGAACACTTGGCCCTCGTGGGCAACGGCTATACCAGTCCCGATCGCGTGGGGTTGCTGCAACCGACGTATTTTATTCGGCGCTATGCCCGCTACGGAGCCTACCTGGGGGCGGCCCTGGGGGTCGTGGCCGGCTGGGCGATCGCCCAAATCTGGGCGGTGGGGCCCCTCACCGGCTGGCGGGCCCAAATTTTCGCGTTGTTGCTGGGAATGTTGGCGCTGGGTTTGCTGGGGGGTCTGCTGGGAGCGACCTATGGGGTGTTGTTCAAAGTGGGGACTTCGATCGCCTGCCTGAACAGCCTGCGGCAAGGGCAGTACCTGCTTTTGCTGGAAGGCTCGGAAACCTTGACCCGCCGCGCCCGCGAAATCCTCAGCGGTTACACCATCCCCGAACGGGAAACCTAGTCTGGAAAAACTTCCCGGATCGCCGGATGGATAATTTTTCCCTGCTCCAGGTTGAGGCCCCCGGCCAAAATCGGATCGGTGGTGAGGGCGGCCCGGCCTTTGTCGGCGAGCTTCAGGACATAGGGCAACGTGCTGTGGTTCAAGGCTTGGGTAGCCGTCCAGGGCACCGCCCCCGGCAAGTTGGGAATGCCGATGTGCACCACGCCCTCTGCCAAGTAAGTGGGTTCGGCGTGGGAGGTGGGTCGGAGGGTTTCGATGCTACCCCCCTGGTCAATGGCCACATCCAACACCACCGAACCCGGCTTCATCTGCCGAATCAAGTCCCGCCCAATCAAAACCGGCGGCCGCTTGCCCGGCACCAAGACTGCCCCCACCACCAAATCGGCCCGGGGTACCAGCTCCTGCAGGGCCATGGCCTCGCTGTAGCGCAGCTCCACCCGCGACCCAAACAAGGTTTCGAGGTAATTCAGGCGATCCAGGTTGATGTCCAGAATTTGCACTTGGGCCCCCATGCCCACCGCGATTTTGGCTGCTTCGGTACCGACTACGCCCCCCCCCAGAATCACCACCCGGCCAGGA
>DMPD01000310.1:0-505 GCA_003456125.1 Cyanobacteria bacterium UBA8156
GGCCCGATCGCCCCCAACCAATCCACCCCCGGCCGCAGCGATCGCCACCCCAGGGCCACCTGTAAACCAAACAACAACCCCAAACTCAGCCATCCCAACCCCAACCCGGCAATCGCCTCCGGCCAAGCTCGACGGGTAAGCCCATAAAAGGCAAAGGGATGATCAGCCCGCCACACCCAGCGGCCCCATCCCCACAACAGCATCACAAAAAAGACATACAGCCCCGCCGTCAACGGCACGGCGATCGCCTCTCCCCGCCACAGGTACAACGGCGCAGCGATCGGCAACCACACCGCCAACAACAGTCCGAAGAAGATGCCGAACCGCTGCCAAAACGGCCGTTGCCGCACCCGCTCGCCCCAAAACGCCAAAAACTTATTCCGTGGGTTCAATGGTGCTGGTCAAACCTTTGCCGCGCAATCCTTCGCAATAAAACTCCGCGTGTTCCTGCACACAGGTAATTACCAAGGCAATGCCGTTGGTATGGGCTTCCATCATAATGTCC
>DMPD01000310.1:822-5158 GCA_003456125.1 Cyanobacteria bacterium UBA8156
ATGGGCTTCCATCATAATGTCCACCGCCTGGGGCTGGGTCATGCCGTTCACCACCTCCATCAGGCTGGCCACCACGTGTTCCATTGAGTTGTAGTCATCGTTGTGCAAAAGTACCCGATAGCGGGGAGCCAACTTGCGCACGGTCGATGTCGCTGCCGAGGGCCGGTCAACAATTTGCGTAGACATGGGTCACTCTCAAGGGCATCCAAAACACTGCTAAGCATTTGCCTAGATCGTAGCGCCAATCTTAATAAAATGATCCCCTTGAATCCCTGGAATTCTCTTGATAAGATGCAACGGCGGCAAGCTGGTGTAGCTCAATGGCAGAGCAGCTGTTTTGTAAACAGCCGGTTGCAGGTTCGACTCCCGTCACCAGCTTCCATCGTTTTCAGTAATAGTTTTCAGTAATAGTTTTCAGTGAGTTTTATCACCGAGTTCATACCTGTAACTGGTACCTGTAGCCAGCCATCTCCCGGGAACGCCAGCATGGGTGCGGGCCAGGCCTGGGGGTTTTGCCCCTGCCACCCCTTTTTAGAAGTGACCTGACAGGAAATGGCGATCGCGGACACCACGGCAACGGGGGATATCCCCCTTTTCCGGCTAGGGGCGGTGGATTCCACCAACGCCGCCGCCTGGCGCTACCGAGCCGCGGGGGGAACCGGCGAGTTTGCGATGGTGGCCACCCACCAAACCGCCGGCCGGGGGCAATGGGGCCGGGTTTGGCAGTCGGCACCGGGCGGCTTGTTTTTGTCCGTCGGTCTGGGCGATCGCCCCGATGGAGTCTATCCTTTGGCGATCGCCTGGGGGGTGGCCGCCCAACTGCAAACCCAGGGGGTGCCGGTGCAACTGAAATGGCCCAACGACTTGCTGTTGGGGGGCAGAAAATTGGGGGGTCTGTTGGTGGAGGGGCGATCGTCCGATCCCGAATTTACCGTTGTGGGTCTCGGTCTCAACTGGGCCAACCCCGTCCCGGCCGGTGCCGCTCGCCTCGCCGATGTACCCTGTGCCATTACCGATCTGGAGCAACTCACCACCCAGGCCCTGGCCGGCATTCACCAAGGGCGATCGCGGTGGCGGGGCGATCGGGTCGGAGTTTTGGCAGATTGGTGGCAGAATCTGGCGGGTTTGGCGCTGCACCAAGACGGGCGGCGGGGGCAAATGGTGGGGATTTTGTCCACCGGGGAATTGCAGGTGCAATGGGAAGATGCCAGCCAACCCCAAGCCTATGCTCCGGGAACTGTACGAGTAGGGTACAATGCGGCCCGTTGAGGCCCGGAGAACCGTCGTGCGGCTACCGTTGATTTGCATCCTGTGTTGGCTCGTGAGCAGTCCGGCGATCGCCGCCGAAACATCGGCTCTAAAATCGGCGATCGCCCCCGAAGAATTGCCGCCCCCGGCCCTAGAAATCGCGGCCCCTACCCCCAACGACGTTTGGGCCCCCGAACCCGACCCCATCGTGCAGATCGAAGCCCCCACTGAAGTCCCCACTGCGGCGACACCGGATACCGCCTACGAGACCCCGACCCAAATCGTTCTGGAAAACCGGCAGGCGGGCTGTGTCGCCACCGCCGATGCTCTGCACCAAGTCGATCGCCATTTGTGTGCCCCCCTGGCACCACCATCCTGGGAAAACTCCGAACCAGCCTCCCGCGACGCCCGACCCACCCTGCAGGTGCGGGTGCATACCCCAAAATCCCCCCTGACCCTGACCAACGGCGATCGGGCGATTGTCTTTCCCTTGTCCATGCCCGCCGTCATCAGTTCCACCTTTGGTTGGCGGATGCATCCCGTCCACCAAACCGAACGCTTTCACAGCGGCACCGATCTCGCGGCGCCGGAAGGCACCCCGGTGGTGGCAGCCCTCAGCGGCACCGTCGAGATTGCCGGTTGGTTGGGAGGGTACGGGTTCACGGTGGTGATTTCCCATCCCAACAATTTGGAGACCCGTTACGCCCACCTCTCGGAAATTTTGGTGCGTCCCGGTGAAACCGTGAAACAGGGCACCCCCATCGGTCTGGTGGGCAGTACCGGCCTTTCCACCGGCCCCCACCTCCACTTTGAGTTGTGGCAAAAATTCGGCACCGAGTGGGCAGCCCTCGATCCGGGCCCCTACCTGATGGCGGCCCTAGAGGAATTGCAACGGTACCTGGCGGCCCAAACCGGGCGATCGCGGGCCTAAGAGCAACCCCTCCCCCAGAGCGGGAGAGGGGAGAGTCCCAAAGCCTCTACCTAGCGCGAGAGGTTCAGCAGCTCTTTGGCCGAAGCGAGCAAATCAATGGCCACAAAGAAGATTTTGTTGCTGGGATCGAGCAAGAAGCGCCACGCGATGTTCATGCCCACATTGCCGCCAAACCAAGGGGTTTGCACCCGGCCGGTCACCTTGATTTGGGTGTAGCCGTCTTCCGCCGGCTCCGTCGTGCCCCGTTCCGGGATCAGCTTCAGGTTTTGGCATTCTTCCCGGAAGAAGCGCAAGATCGCCTCTTTGCCGACCACCGGCCGCTGGAACGGAGGCTGGAGGGCACCATCCGGCAAAAACAGTTCAATCAAGGCATCAAAGTCATTGGCGTTGAGGTTCACCATGTAGTTCAACACCGTTTCGTTGGTCACCCCTTCGATCGCCACGGCGGTCCGTTTTCCCATTTCGACCGGCACTTCGACCGGTTCCGACACCCGTTTGAAATCCCCCATTTTGCTGGGATCGTAGCCCATATCCACTACGGCATTGCGCAGCACGGTGATTTGCTGACCGCTTTCCAGATCCCGGATGGCTTGCAACACAGCATTGGCATTGGCCGAAAGCTTGTAGCCTTCGGGAATGGGGGCCACCAGCCCTTGCTCCATGAACCGACCCAGTTCGTACCAAAAGCCCAGTTTGATGTTGGGGGTCCAGGTGGCGTAGCTCCGGCAGACCGGGGTATCGGCCCGGTTGGCCAAGTCACACATGGCTTGGCTCTGCTCGCGCGCAGACATCTGCCGAATTTGGTTGAGGGTGCCTTCCGCCAATTGCATGCTGGCGGCCCCAGGCGCGGCGATGGTGAGGGTCTTGCCCATTTCGAGGTAGGCAAACCAGATCAAAGCCAGTTGGTCTTCGGCACTCAGTTGGACAAACCGGGCGATTGTCGCCGGTACGGTATCCGCGGTGAGGGTATTCGGAAAAATATTCCGGGCACTGTCCAGGGTAAACGGCATAGGTACCTCTTCAGTAGGATTTCCCCATCACTGTACTAGACTTCGTGCCTGCTGTTGTCAAGCATACAAAACGACCTTTTTTAGGACTGGCCCACGTGGGTACCCGCCAGCCAACCGGTGGTCCAAGCGGCCTGAAAGTTAAAACCGCCGGTGATGCCGTCGATGTCCAGCACTTCTCCAGCCAAGAACAAACCCGGTTGCCGTTGGCTTTGCATCGTCCGAAAATCCACTTCGCCGAGGGGAATCCCCCCGCAGGTCACAAATTCTTCCTTGAATACGCCCTTGCCGGCAATGGGGTAGCGATCGCCCCGCAAAACTTGCTGCAAGGTCTGCCCCTGCCGTTTGGCGAAATCGGCCCACCGGGTTTGGGGGTCGCATTGGGCACGGGATAGCAGGTACTGCCACAGCCGGAGGCTCAGGGCGGGAAACGGGCTGTGGCTCCCCAAGGTGCGTTTGGGGAACTGATGGCGATAGGACTGCCAAACGGGTTCGGGATCGTCGCTCAGCCATTGCACCTGCAGGGGGGTTTGGTATTGGCAATCGTGGAGGGCTCGGGCCTGCCAAGCGGAGAGCTTGAGGACAGCGGGCCCGCTCAGACCCCAATGGGTGACCAACAGCGGGCCCATTTGGGGGGCCTTGGGCGCTTGGGCTGGCAGCGCCAACACCGCCGCCGGCACCGCCACCCCCGCCAAGGCGTGGAGGGGAGCCACCGGAATGTTGAAGGTAAACAGAGAAGGCACCGGCGGCACCAAGTCGTGACCCAGGGCGATCGCCAGATGGTGGCTTTTGCCCCCCGTGGCCAACACCAGGCGATCGGCGGTTTTGCGTCCCTGGGGGGTCTGCACCACGAAAATTTCCCCCTCCCGTTGCACGCCCTTCACCGGACAGCGGGACAGAATTTCGACCCCGGCATTGGCCGCGGCCTGCAGCAAGGCTTCGGCGATCGTATCGGCCGCATCGGTCACCGGAAACAGGCGGCCATCCGGTTCGGTTTTGAGGGTTACCCCTGCCGCTGCGAACCAGGCGATCGTATCCCGGGGCTGAAACCGGGTGAAGGCCCCCCGCAATGCTTTGGCTCCCCTGGGGTAATGCTGGATCAGGGCCGCGGGCTCAAAACAGGCATGGGTAACGTTGCAGCGCCCGCCCC
>DMPD01000039.1:0-234 GCA_003456125.1 Cyanobacteria bacterium UBA8156
TCTAGGCTTTTTTGGGAGCAACCAACATCGTCATGTTGCGACCTTCGCGCTTGGGCATTTGCTGCACTTCGCCCACTTCCTTGAGGTCGTTGGCCATCCGTTTGAGCAACTCTTCCGCCAAATCGGCGTGTTGAATTTCTCGCCCCTTAAACATGATGGTGGCTTTCACTTTGTCGCCATCCTTCAAGAAACGCTGGGCACTGCTGATGCGGACTTGGTAATCGTGCTCTTCGA
>DMPD01000039.1:547-3968 GCA_003456125.1 Cyanobacteria bacterium UBA8156
ACTTGGTAATCGTGCTCTTCGATTTTGTAGCGCATTTTCACTTCCTTCACATCGGAAGTGTGCTGCTTTTTCCGCGCCTCTTTGGCTTTCTTCTCTTGCTCGAATTTGTACTTGCCGTAGTCCATAATCCGGCAAACCGGCGGATCGGCTTTGTCGCTGAGCAGTACCAGATCGAGTTCCTTTTCGTAGGCCATCTGCAAGGCCTCGCGCGGCGACACGATCCCCAATTGTTCGCCCTCGGTACCAATGAGCCGGATTTTGGGATACCGAATGCGCTCGTTGATGGTCGGCAAATCTTGATTGGGCCGTCTGGGAGAAGCAGGTGCTGGAGGAATAGCTATAACCCTCAAATAAACAACAACAAAATTTGGCAGAACATTTGGCAGAACCTTCGCCGATAAATTTTTAGGCTAAATTTTTAGGCTAAATTTTTAGACTAAATTTTCGGGCTAAGTTTTTGGGCTAAACTTTTGGCTTAAACCCAAGATTGGAACCTTGCCTGCAAATACAGCCTGCAAATACAGCCTGCAAATGTAGCCTCCAAATACAGTCTACAAATATAACCTGCAAATACTTCCTGCGAAGTTCTTGGAGCTTTCGGAAAACTCTATCTTAGCTTAGAACAAGGGATTTTGGTCGTCAAGTTTCGTGTCAAGTTTGGAGATGGGCGATCGCCCGTTCGATGGTCGGAGCGGGCACCTGGTCTACCACAACCGCCTGGCCAATGGCCTTGGGCAGCACGAACCGCACTTGCCCCGCCATCACTTTTTTATCGGCTTGGAGGGCGAGCCGCAAATCGGCGGCGGCGAGGGTCGCCGGCAGGCGGGTGGGCAATTTGGCTTTGCGGATCAGCGCCGTTTGCCGTTGGTTGTCGGCGGCACTCCACAGGGACAATTCCACGGCGATGAACCCGGCGGCCAAACAACCCAGGGCCACGGCTTCTCCGTGGTTGAAAACCCGGTATTGGGTGACGGCTTCGATCGCATGGCCCAGGGTATGCCCGTAGTTCAAGATGGCCCGCAATCCCCCTTCCTTTTCGTCTTGGCTCACCACTTGGGCTTTGGCCAGGGCGCACTTGTAGATGATTGCTTCCAGTACGGCCGGCGGCATTCGGCGATCGAGGGTGGGCAGGGCTTCCAATTGGGCAAACAAATCGGCATCCCAGATCACGCCGTATTTGATGACCTCGGCCAAGGCGGTACGAAATTCGCGGGGGGGCAACGTCGCCAAGACATCCGGATCGATCGCCACCAACCGGGGCTGATGGAAGGCCCCGATCAGGTTTTTGCCCCGGGGGTGGTTGATGCCGGTTTTGCCGCCGATCGCCGAATCCACCATGGCCAACAAACTGGTGGGCACCTGCACCAGGGGAATGCCCCGCAACCACGTGGCGGCCGCAAACCCGGTCATGTCGCCGGCTACGCCGCCGCTGAGGGCCACCATCGCCGACGATCGCTCCAGGCGGTAGGCCAGGGCGGCATCGTAAATTTTTTGGAGCGTCGCTGCGGTTTTGTACCGTTCCCCCGGCGGCAACCGCAGTTCGTAGGGTTCAAAGCCCGCATTTTGGAGGGAGGTCAACAGTCGGGGGGCATAGTGACGGGCGATCGTGGGATGGGAGACCACCAGCACTTTGGGACTGTGGCGGCCCAGGCCGACGTTTTGCATTTCTGCCCCGAGGCGATCGCGCACGCCCCGACCCAGGACGATGGGGTAAGGGGGATGCACCGCCACGGTAATCACGGTCACGATCGCACCTGCTGGAGGATTTGTTGCAGGGGTTGTTGCAAATCGACAATGTCTTTGAGGATGCGCCCCAGGGTTTCTTGGATCAAGCCGGCATCCACCAACAAATCGGTGGGGTATTTTTCCAGAAACTCGATCGTCGAGATTTTGCCATCGTCGCTGAGGGAGTTCACCATGCCGGCTCGGAGGGCTTGGACGGTGGCCCGCTCCACCCCCGGCGGCCGCAACGCCCGACCCAGGTCTTGCAACAGCAGTTCGGCGAGGTAGGTGTTGAGCAAACGGGAGACCAACGGCAGGGTCAAGCCAAAATCCTGCATGTTCCATTCGGCGGTGAGGGCCCGCTGGATTTGGGCGGGGTCGAGCTTGGCCTGGGCAAAAATGGCTTGCAACGTGGGAGATGGTTCGCGGGTGTTGGCAAAGGTGCGCAGTTCCCGCACAGACAGGCTTTGTTCGAGGGGGGCCACCCGCACGATGACGCGCTCGGCCGCAGCGCTGGGGCCCGCCCCCAGCAAGAGGCCGACCATACCGATTCCCCAGAAATAGCGCAAAGACATGGCGATCGCAAAGATGGGTTTTCAGTGTACCGTGCTCAACCGCTACACTATAGCTCTGACGTAAAGAGATTCGGCTTTGGTTCCGCCCCCCCGCAAACGGTTTGCCCAGCACTGGCTGCGGGATGAGTCGGTGTTGCAACGGATCGTCGCCGCCGCCCACTTGCAGCTCCAGGACACGATCCTGGAAATTGGGCCGGGGCGGGGGGCCCTCACGTCCCGGCTGTTGCCTCAGGTGCAGCACCTCTGGGCCGTGGAAATCGATCGCGATCGCTGTGGCGAGTTGCGGCAAAAATTTGGCGATCGCCCCCATTTCTCATTGATTGAGGGGGACATCTTAGCGGTACCGTTGCCGCCGGCCACCAAGACCGTGGCCAACATTCCCTACAACATCACCGGGCCGATTCTCGAAAGACTGTTGGGCACCATTGCCCAGCCCCAGCGCCAGTTCGAGCGGGTGGTGTTGCTGGTGCAGCAGGAGATCGCCGAGCGGTTGACGGCGGTGCCCGGTACCAAGGCCTACAGCGCCCTGAGTGTGCGGATGCAGTATTTGGCCGATACGGAGGTGGTGTGTACGGTGCCCCCCCAAGCCTTTGTGCCACCCCCCAAAGTCACTTCGGCGGTGGTGGGTTTGACTCCAAAAAACCTGGTGCCCACCCAGCCCAAACTCTTGGAAACTTTAACCAGGGCGGGGTTTGCCAATCGGCGTAAATTCCTGCGCAACAACCTCAAAGCGCTGCTGGGCGATCGCCTGGAGACTGTCTGGGACAGTTTGGGCTGGGGGCCAACGGTACGGGCCGAAGAATTGCCCTTGGCAGAATGGTTGCGGTTGGTGGCGATCGCCGCTGAAAATACCGAACGCTAGGGCAGCCATTGGTGCTACTCCGGCAAATGGTCGGGATCGAACCCGGCGATCGCAAGCAGGCTGCCAGTTTTTCACGGCGTTGCTTTTCCTGCTCGGCTTGCTGTCTTTCTGGATCAGCCTGCTGTCGCTGCCATTCCGCCTGGGATTTTTCTCGGGCGGCTCGCTCCTCCGCCGACAGCAATAAATCTCCGGCATCGTTCCACCACCGCACTGGGGTGCACCCCACGTCACATCCGTATCTATAGTCACTTCGGATAGAAAT
>DMPD01000372.1 GCA_003456125.1 Cyanobacteria bacterium UBA8156
GGAGCGTAGTAGCCCTGGGCGGCCAGGGCGGCGGCCGTGTGCAAGGCCTGCGCGCTGCTGCTGAGGGGCACCACCACGATGGGGGATTGAATCGGCGCGGTGGGGAGGTCGTGGTGCTGGGCGAGGGTACGGAAAAGAGCTACGTTTTGCCAGAGGCGATCGCCACGTTCGGGTTCTTGGTGCAGAATCGCCAAGGCGGCCCGGGCGGCGGCGGTGGCAGCGGGATCGAGACCGGTGGTGTAAATCCAGGTGGGGGCCCGGTTCTGGAGGTAGGAAATCAGGGCAGTGGAACCGGCCACGTAGCCCCCAAAACTGCCCAAGGCTTTGCTGAGGGTGCCGATGTGCACCAGGGGAGCCGTAATTCCCAAATGCTGCACCAACCCTTGACCGCGATCGCCAAATACACCGGTACCGTGGGCTTCGTCGATAATCGCCATGCCTTCGTGTTCCGCGGTGAGGGCCAGCAATTCCCGCAGGGGGGCTAAATCGCCATCCATGCTGAAAACCGAATCGGTGACGAGGGCCCAGCGCCGGTAGCGCCTCCGGTGTTGGGCCAGGTACGCGGCCACCGCCTGCCAGTCGCCGTGGGGATACACCCAGACCGTAGCCCCGCTGAGCCGGGCCCCCATCTGCAAACTGTTGTGGTTGTAAGCATCGGCTACCACCAAATCCGGCGGCCCTAGCAACGCGCCCAAGACCCCCACATTGGCCAAATAGCCCGAGCCAAAGACCAACGCCCCAGCGGTTCCTTGCCAATGGGCGATCGCCTGTTCCAGCTCGCCATGGAGGGGGAGGTGCCCCGTCACCAAGCGGGAGCCGGTGGCTCCGGTGCCGTACTGCTGAATGGCCGCAATGGCAGCGGCTTGGAGGGCCCGATGGTGGGCCAGACCCAAATAGTCGTTGCTGCCAAAATCCGCCAAATCCGGCCGGTATTGGGGTTGACGGTACCAACCGGCCCGCGCGATCGCCGTGAGTTTGGTCTCCAGCCAGCTATAGGGGTCGGTCATGTTGGGCTGTGCGGACGTTGCGTTCTTCGCGGGCCGCCCCATAGCGCAGAATAGCCGTGATCGCCCCCAAGCGGTTTTTCCAGGTATCGAGGCGATAGGGGCGTTCCAAACTCTCGAGGCGCAACCACACGTCCAGACTCCGGCTCAACTCATCGATTTGCTGTTTGGCTTGGGTGAGGTTGGCAGCGGTGGGGTTCTGCTCTACCTTGGCCAAGAGGCGATCGATTTCGGTGACTTTGCCCTGAAACCGATCCCGCAGGGGCCCCCGCAACCACAGGCTGCGGCCGCTTAGCAAATTTTGCCATTCCTGTTGCAAACTGCGAAACCGGGAGCGGGCCGCCACAAAGGGTTGTCGAAAGGGAACCACGCGATCGGTCTGGCTGCGGCTGTTGTCTTGCAAAACGCTTTCAAAACTGGCCCGCAGGTGTTCGGCCGCAAACAGGGAATACCCCGAAGAGGGCAAATCCCGCACCGCCTGCAACTGATCCAACAACTCCAGATCGGGCATATCGCGGATCAACACCCCCGGCAATACCAACACCGGGGCTTTGCCCACCCCTTCGATCACCGGCTGGACGTGTTGGCGCACAAACCGACTGGTTTCCGGCACATAGGTCATGGGCACCAGCAAATCAATATCGCCCCGGGCTACCCAGCGTTCCCAAACCTGATGCAACCGATGGAACCGCCGCAACGACTCCCACGGAAACACCGCCGCCGAAATTACCACCTTGGGTTTGGTCTGCCGCAGGGCTTGGCTGGCCTCCGCCACAAACTCATCGATTTGCCGGGCCCGAAACTCGGCCCATAGCCACCACAACGAGCGATCGTTCACGGTGATGGATATCGGATCGACCCCGGTCAAATCTTGAAATTTGGCGCGGGAAGCCCGACCGTAGCCAAACTCCTGCCCCGGATCGTGGCGCGGTTGGCGAATGTAGTCCAATTGCACCCCATCCACCCCGTACTGGGTCACCATCTCTTGCATCAAAGCAATCAGATAGCGCCGCACCTCTGGATGGGCTGGGTCCAAAAAGGTCTTGCGTTCCGCTGCGAAGAGGGCCCCGTTTTGCCCCAGGTTGGCCCACTGGGGATTCGCCGTCAACACCGGCCCCGGATAGTTGGCTGGCAGCCCCACCAGCCGGTTGTGGCGGACATTGCCCACGCCAAATACCCACATCCAGGCATGGACTTCCATATTCCGTTCCCGGGCCAGCTTGACGGCGGCGGCGAGGGGATCCCACCCCCGGGTCAGGGGGTTTTGTTGGGGGGCCACCCGACTCGGGTAAATTGGATAACCGGCGTTGATCGTCTCCACGAACACCGTGTTCACCCCCGAAGCCGCCATGCGATCGAACACCCGCCGCAGTCCGGCCTCCGAACCGGCGGCCACGATCGTGCCCCGATCTAGCCAAATAGCCCGCACCTCCGGCAAGGCCGTCAACAGTTCACGGGGGTAATCTCGCCACAGGGATTGACGCAATTCCTGCCAGTGGGCCCGTACCGTGGCCGGGGGCTGGGTCTGCACCGCTTGGGGCAAATCCCGCAGAAACTGGCGCGCCACTTGGAGGCGATCGCCCGTGGCCAGTAAAGCCTGGGGGCTGCCGATTTGGGCGACTTCGGCCCGGGCTAACGCACTTTCGACCCGACCCAGCAGGTCTTGCAATTCCCGGGCCATGGCCCGGCGCTCCACCGGCGAGATCGGGTGGGTAGGAGTGCCCGCTCGCTCTAATCGCTGCTCAATGAGGGGGTCATCATCGGGGGGGGGAGTACGCAGGACTTGGGCTGCTCCCGCACCAACCGCCAAACCAAAGCCCAGCAAAATGCCCATTGCACTGCCGAAGCCGGTGCGTGTGGATACCCAATGTTTCATGAATCTTGTATTCCTGACCTGCCGTATGATTTTTGTCTGCCGGTGCCACTCACGCCCCATGTTTCTGGGCAAATTGTATCGCTTTCAGGGATGGGCGAAAGGTACCCCTTGGTGCGAAAATGGAAGCCGTACCTTGCGGATATTGCGGCTATGGTTGCGGCCCCCGAACAAACCCAAACTTTGGAAACAACTTTGGAAACCCTGTGCGTCAATTCCATTCGTTTTCTGGCCATTGACGCTGTTGAAAAAGCGAAATCGGGCCACCCCGGTCTCCCCATGGGCGCCGCGCCGATGGCTTTTGTGCTCTGGGATCGCTTTCTGAAGTTTAATCCCAAAAACCCCAAATGGGTCGATCGCGATCGCTTTGTGCTATCGGCGGGCCACGGTTGCATGTTGCAGTATGCCCTGTTGCACTTGGCGGGTTACGACAGCGTGACCCTCGAAGACATCCAACAGTTTCGGCAATGGGGCAGCCGTACCCCCGGTCACCCGGAAAATTTTGAAACCGAAGGGGTAGAAGTGACCACGGGGCCCCTCGGCCAAGGCATCAGCAATGCGGTGGGGCTGGCGATCGCCGAAGCCCATCTGGCGGCCCGCTTCAACAAACCTGGTCACAAAATTGTCGATCACTATACCTATGTGATTCTCGGTGACGGTTGCAACATGGAAGGGGTCGCCTCCGAAGCGGTGTCGCTGGCGGGCCACCTCAAGCTGGGCAAACTGATCGCCCTCTACGACAGCAACCACATTTCCATTGATGGCAGTACCGATTTGGCGTTCACCGAAGATGTGGGCAAGCGCTACGAAGCCTACGGCTGGCATGTGTTGCACGTGCCCGACGGGGATACCAACCTGGCGGCGATCGCCCAGGCCCTGACCGAAGCCAAAGCCGTTACCGACAAGCCCAGCTTGCTGGTGATCACCACCACCATCGGCTACGGTTCCCCCAAGAAGGCGGGTTCGGAGAAGGTGCACGGGGCGCCCTTGGGCGGTGATGAGGTGACCGCCACCCGCCAAAACCTGAACTGGCCCTACGATCCGTTTGTGGTGCCCGAAGATGCCCTGGCCCATTTCCGCCAGGCGATCGGGCGCGGGGCCCAAGCCGAAGCGGCTTGGAACGAAACGTTTGCCGCCTACCAAGCTGCCTACCCGGCGGAAGCAGCGGAATTTGAGCGGGTCATGGCGGGTCGGTTGCCGGAAAATTGGGAAGCGGCGTTGCAGCCGGTCACCGAAATGGAAAAATCCACCCGGTTGCTTTCGGAAGCCTGCTTGAATGCGTTGGCGGGGGCTATTCCCGAGTTTCTGGGCGGTTCCGCTGACCTGGCTCACTCCAACATGACTTTCCTGAAAGGATTGCCGGAGTTTCAGGCCAGTTCCTACGAAGGGCGTAACTTCCGCTTTGGGGTGCGGGAACACGGCATGGGGGCGATCCTCAACGGCATGGCGCTGCATGGCGGATTGCTGCCTTACGGGGCGACGTTCTTGGTGTTTGCCGACTACATGAAAGCCGCAATCCGGTTGTCGGCTCTGTCTCAGGTGGGGGTGATTTATGTGATGACCCACGATTCTATCATGCTTGGTGAAGATGGCCCCACCCACCAACCGATCGAAACCATTGCTTCGCTGCGGGCGACCCCCGATGTGTTGGTGAACCGGCCAGCCGATGCTAAGGAAACCGTAGCGGCCTATGCCGTGGCGATCGCCGATCGCAAACGTCCTTCGGTGTTGTGCTTTACCCGGCAAGGGGTGAAGAATTTGCCCGGCACTTCTGTCGAAGGGGCGAAGAAGGGGGGCTACGTCGTCGTGTCCGCCGATAATCCGGATTTGATCCTGATCGCCACCGGCTCCGAGTTGGAGTTGGCCACCAAAGCCGCTGCCATTTTGTCCGAGGAAGGGAAAGCGGTGCGGGTGGTTTCGATGCCCTGCTGGGAACTGTTTGAGGATCAGCCGGCCGCCTACCGGGAAGAAGTGTTGCCGGCAGCCTGCCGCAAACGGGTGGCGGTGGAAGCCGGTACCACCTTTGGTTGGCACAAGTATGCGGGCAGCGAAGGGGCGGTCATCGGCATCGATCGCTTTGGCGCTTCGGCACCGGGGCCCATCTGCTACGAGAAATTCGGTTTCACGGTAGACAACGTGGTGGCGACGGCCCGCCAAGTGTTGGGTTAAGGCGTGTTGGGTTAAGGCAAGGAATGGGGGCACCGGCCCTCCTCCCCCAGCCTCAACCGCTGGGGGATTTTTTCTGGTCGCGAAAACCGCAGATGGGTTACAGTCCCAAATCCGACAAACTGGGGTGTTCCAGGGGACGAATTCCCAGCTCCCAAAAGTATTTTCGCTCGCCTTCGGAGATGGGCAGGTCATTGATACTGGCAATGCGTCTGGCCATAAAACCACGGGGATCAAACTCCCAGTTCTCATTGCCGTAGGAGCGATACCAGTGACCGCTATCATCGTGCCACTCGTAGGCAAACCGCACCGCAATCCGGTTCTCGGTGAATGCCCACAACTCTTTGATCAGGCGGTAGTCCAGTTCCTTGGCCCACTTACGTTTCAGAAATTCCCGGATGGCATTGCGGCCACTCAAAAACTCGGATCGATTGCGCCACTGAGAATCTTCGGTATAGGCCAAAGCGACGCGATCGGGATCGCGAGTATTCCAAGCGTCTTCGGCAGCCCTCACTTTCAGAGTAGCCGTTGCCAAAGTAAACGGAGGAATTGGCGGTTTGGTTTCCATATGGTTTGGATCTATCTCTGTATCCCGTTTGTATAGTCGTTTCGGAT
>DMPD01000299.1 GCA_003456125.1 Cyanobacteria bacterium UBA8156
GGAACGGAAGAGGGGGGGCTTCACCAAGAGCCCCTCCTTTTTTGTCGGGGAGCGCAGGAGGAGGGATGGGGTGTTTTACACTGGGGGGGCGGGCCACGGAGTCCAACGGTGACTTTGCCGAACAAATTGGGGTTGTTGCGGTGGCTAGCGCGGAGGTCTCTCAACAAGGCTCCCCATCGCGCGGCCCGGCTCTGGTATTTGTTGCAGCGGTTGTACGGAGGCGATCGCCCCTGGTGTGAGGAGCTGCCCCAGTGGTGGACGTACCCCGAACTGCGCGATCGCCTGTTTGCGGAGGCCCATCCCAAGGGCGATGAGCTGACCGTTGAGGAAGTGCGGCATCGCTGTTTGGCTAGGGATTGTATTTGTCGGGTGGCCACGCGCCAAGTGTTGCAGTTGACTCCTGCGGAAACCGTGGACTTGTTCGGGCAGATGGATATAGCGGCGGTGTTGGCAGCACCGGCCTTTGGCACGGTACACAATTCGGTGCGGCAGGATTTGAAAATTTTGGTCGAGCGGGGTTGGCTGCACAAAGAGGGCGCCGCGTTTTCTTGTGTACCGGCGAGACGGTGGCCCCGGGTGGCGGGTGGCGAGGGGTTGGCCGAGTGCCAGAGCCTGGTGCAGGCCCTCACCGTTCTTGCGTTTGTGTATCCGGAGGTGGAGCCGCTGCTGGCGACTGTGCCGGATGCGTCGGCATCGCGGGTGTTTCTGCAGATGGATTTTGCTCTGAACGAATCAGAACAAGAGCGGGTGAACGATTATCAGAGCACTTTGGCGGAGGTGTGGCAGGGGGAAGGTCAGCCGGTAACCTTTGCGTACAGCTTTGGCGAGAAAGGCCAGCCTCGGCGGGAGGTGAGGGCGGTGGTGTATCCGGTTTGTTTGCACTACGTGGTGCGGGCTCTGTATTTGAGTGCCTATGGACGCGATCCCCGGGGCGACCTGGCTTGGCACAACTACCGACTGGATCGGATTTTGTCGAAGAACATTACCGTTTTAGCCTGGAGCGATCGCCGTGTCCCCAAGGAATTGCAGGAACTCCGGGCCCGGCAACAGCTGCCGACGGTGCCGCAGGTGCGGGAATCCCTCGCAGAGGCCTGGGGGTTTCGGTTTTATGCCCCCAAACGGTGGTTGTTGTTGCGGTTTCCATCGGAATTTGCCGAGCACTACGTGCGTCGTACCCAACGCCATCCGACGTTTCGGGAAATTTCCTACGGCAAAATTGAGGCGGTGGCGACCCGGCATTTAGACCGAATGGAGCAGGAGCAATTGCGGGAATTGCTGCAGCGGCGATCGCCCCAGGATGTCTATTTTGAAGCATGGGTGCGGGAGGGGGATGTGAACATTGCCCAACGGATGCGGATGTGGCGACCCCAGGGCGAAGTCTTGACCCCGGGCGCGCTGCGGGCCCAAATGGGGCAGGAGGCCCGGCAGGAGTTAAATCTTTATGAAGTTGAGATGAAATAGCCCAAAATCCGACGGGAAATTGCGCTAATATCAAGCCCTAGCCTACTCCGTCAAACCATGCGCATTGCCCACAACATCACCGAATGCATTGGCCGCACGCCCCTGATTGCCCTGCAGCGCATTCCGGTGGCGGAGGGTTGCCATGCCCTCATTGTGCTGAAGCTGGAGAGCATGAACCCATCGGCTTCGGTCAAGGATCGGATCGGGTACGGCATGGTGCGGGGGGCCGAGGCCCGAGGGGAAATCCACCCCGACCGGACGGTACTGATTGAGCCGACTTCGGGGAATACGGGCATTGCCTTGGCGATGGTGGCGGCGGCTAAGGGCTATCGGCTAATTTTGACCATGCCCGACACCATGAGTTTGGAGCGGCGGGCGATGTTGCGGGCCTACGGGGCCACCTTGGAATTAACACCGGGCAAGGAGGGAATGCGGGGGGCGATCGCCCGGGCGGAAGAATTGGCGCAGACCGTACCGGGAGCCTTCATGCTGCAACAATTTCGCAACCCCGATAACCCCTTGATTCACCAAGAAACAACGGCCCAGGAAATTTGGGAAGACACGGAAGGGAAGGTGGATTTCTTGGTGGCGGGGATCGGCACCGGCGGCACGTTGACGGGGGTAGCCTCGGTTCTCAAAGAAAAGAAGCCGTCGTTTCGGGCGATCGCCGTGGAGCCGGCGGCCAGTCCCGTATTGTCGGGGGGCAAACCCGGTGGCCACAAAATTCAGGGCATTGGGGCGGGATTTGTGCCCGATGTTCTGCAAACCGATTTGATTGATGAGGTGATGACGATTACCGATGAACAGGCGTTTGCCTACGGGCGACGGTTGGCGCGGGAGGAAGGGATTTTATCGGGAATTTCGTCGGGGGCGGCCCTAGCGGCGGCGATCGCGGTGGGTCAGCGTCCCGAAAACGCTGGCAAGTTGGTGGTGGTGATTCAGCCCAGTTTTGGCGAACGGTATCTCAGTACACCAATGTTTGGCGAATTGTTTGAAGAACCGGCTTTGCGTCTACGGTAGGAGAATTGCGGGCGATTCGGAAAGATTTGGTAGAAAATAAGAAATACCGAGACGGCTACGCCCCATGAGCTATTGCCTGAACCCTGATTGCGATCGCCCGCAAAATATCGAGAAAGCGACAACTTGTGCCAATTGCGGTTCACCGTTGGTGCTGCGGGGCCGTTACCGGGCGGTAAAGGTGCTGGGACAGGGGGGATTTGGCAAAACCTTCCGGGCGATCGACGAAGACCGGCTAGGGGCCACCTGCGTGATCAAACAGTTTTTGCCCCAGTTGACGGGCACCGAAGCCATCAACAAAGCGGTGGAATTGTTCAACCAAGAGGCGGTTCGACTTTACGAGTTGGGGGAGCATTCGCAAATCCCAACCTTGATGGCCTATTTCACCCAAGACCATCGTCAGTACTTGGTGCAGGAATTTATTGCCGGCAAAACCCTGTTGCAGGAATTGGAGGGGGGCGGACCCTTTGCCGAGGCCAAAATTTGGAAGGTATTGACAGACATTTTGCCCGTGTTGCAATTTGTCCACGAGCGCCACGTGATTCATCGGGATGTCAAGCCGGAAAACATCATCCGTCGCCAGAGCGATGGCTTGCCCGTGCTGATTGATTTCGGCGTGGCCAAACTGCTGCAATCGGTGACATCGCCCCAGGTAGGGGGCACCACCATCGGCTCGCCGGGGTACATGGCCATGGAGTTGCTGACCGAAGGTAAGGTCTATCCCGCCAGCGATTTGTATGGATTGGGCACCACGGTGTTTCATCTGCTGACGGGGACATCGCCCCACCGGGTGTTCATCAAATACGGGTTTAGTTGGCTGCCCCAATGGCAAAAGTTTTTGCGGGCTCCCATCAGCGATACCCTGATTTACGTGATGAACAAACTGCTGAAGGAAGAGGTAGGCGATCGCTACAGCAGTGCTGAGGAAGTGTTGCGGGACATCGATCGGTTGCACCGGACTCCCCTGCCTCAGTCCGTGGGGGTGTCCGACGAAGAGTTTATCGAATCGTTTTTGCAAGAAGTGCGGGTGGAAGCGCCGGTGGCGGTAGCCGAAGTCGCGGTAGCGGGTGGCGAAGACGATAACCTGGATGAGATTTTGGCCGATTTTCGCTCCCCCGAGACACCGCCTCTGTCCACACAGCTTGACGACGAAAAGTTGTTGAGTTCGCTGCTGGAAGACATTGGCACGCAGATGCGTGGAGAACTGGTCAACAACGAGAGCACCGTCCTCGAAGAAGTAGATTTGACGACCCTGCCGCCTTTGGGGGGAAGCACAGAAACGTGGCAGGCGGTGGCGGCCTTTGAAACCCATTCCACGGGGATTTCGTATTTGGCGGTGGTGCCGGACAGCGACTTGGTGTTGACGGCCGGGGTGCGTAGCACGGTGAAGATGTGGAATACCGCGACCGGCAGTCTGGTGCGCTCATTGGTGTTGCCCAATACTTGCGGTACGTGCGGGGGCACCGGTCAGGTACAGCGTTCGGTGCGAGTGTTGCTGATGGATACGCTCCAGAAAAGTACCTGTCCCGACTGTGCCGGTTTTGGCGAGAGTGGGCCCAACGGGATGCGGTTTCGCAGCGCCACCTACTTGCCGAGTCCCCACACGGTGGCCCTGGGTGCACCGAAAGGTATCCATCTCTACGATTGCGAGAGCGGCCGCCATCGGGGCCTGCTGGAAGAAGAAGCCGGCGATCGCGCCGTATTGGTGGGCGATCCCAGCGGGCGGTGGTTGGCGGGGAGCGGTGAGCACCGGATGGTGCGGGTGTGGTCGGTGGAGCGCATGAAGCTGGGGTGGCAGTTGGCGGGCCACCAGGGCAAAATTTTGGGCATGGTATTCACGCCCGATGGGCAGGGAGTGTTTAGCGGCAGCGCCGACAAAACCATCAAACTGTGGGATCTGCGCAAAGGCAAGCTGGTCCGAACTTTGGTGGGCCACAGCAAGGCGGTAGGAGCGTTGACCCTCAGCGACGATCGCCTGGCTTCGGGGAGTTTTGATACCGGCATCAAACTGTGGCATTGGCCCACCGGCCGACTGCTGCGTACGTTGGTTGGCCATGGGAGCGAAGTGACGGCGTTGGCGTTTGGGGCGGGGGTCTTGGCCAGCGGCGACAGCCAAGGCAAAATCTATCTGTGGCATTTGCGCACCGGTCAGCTCCTGGCGGGGTTGGAAGGCCACAGCGATCGCATTACCGGGTTGGCGTTTGGCGATGGGGGACGCTGCCTGTTCAGCGGCAGCTTGGATCGGTTTGTACGGGTGTGGCGACCGGTGGCGTAAATGGAAATTCGGATTGGCCAGGGATACGACATTCACCGCTTGGTGCCGAAACGGCCGTTGATTTTGGGCGGGGTGGCCATTCCCCACGACAAAGGGTTGCTGGGCCACAGCGATGCCGATGCCCTCTGCCATGCGATCGCCGATGCGTTGTTGGGGGCGTTGGCGTTGGGGGACATCGGTCATTTCTTTCCGCCGGAAGACCCCCAGTGGGACGGAGCCGATAGCACCCAGTTGTTGGCGGCCACCCTGCAACAGGTGCGATCGCGGGGCTGGGAACTCGTCAATACCGACAGCTCGATCGTGGCGGAACGTCCCAAGTTGCGACCCCATATTTTGCCCATGCGCACCCGTTTGGCCGAAGTCTTGGCGGTGCCCCTGGATCGAGTCAGCATCAAGGCCCGCACCAACGAAGGTTTGGATGCGGTGGGGCAGCAAGCGGCAATCGCTGTGCACAGCGTGGTCTTGCTGCAACGGGAGACATAGGCTATACTTTATAACCGCCAGCAAAATGGCGCCGATGTAGCACAGTGGTAGTGCAGCCGATTCGTAATCGGCAGGTCACGAGTTCAAATCTCGTCATCGGCTTCAGCAGACTTCCTTTCCGTTTTGGGAGGGCGACAGGGGGTAAGGCAAGCCGCTCAATCTCCACAACCAGAAAGACGGCCGCCAAGCCATGGATGATTTGGGCAAGCCGGGGGCGTCTTGGTGGATAGGCTGGGGGAAGGACGTACCAACCAAGGGGACGACGTGGAGCCCTCCCGGCTTTGGCGAGCTCAAAAACAAACCCATGTTGCCAAGTCAGACCTACGGCAATGGCGTTGTTATGATTGCAAAGGCAGTCCTTCTTTCTTCTCAACCAGGAATTAACCCAACTTGTGCAACCTGCTTAAATTTCTCGTTTGTTATAGTCATTTTAATTAA
>DMPD01000114.1 GCA_003456125.1 Cyanobacteria bacterium UBA8156
CCTGCGGCATCCCCACCATCCTATCCGCCAACACCGGCCACCGCGATCTCATCGATTCGGAGCATTGCTATCCCCTCACCCACCAAAAACCGGTGGACCCCCACCCCCACTTCCCCGGCACCGACGGTTGGGGCGAGTCCGACCTGGCGGAAATCTTGGCGATTTTGGAGCGGGTCTACCGCGATCGCGCCAGCGCCCAACGCAAAGGGGAAAAAGCCGCGCAGTTTATGACCCGGTTCACCTGGGCCCACCAAGCCGAACAACTTTGGCGAACGCTGGAGGGGTAGGGTTTGCGCTACACTTGACCCCAAGCAACTGCGCCTACCATGAGCGATACCCTTTTCAGCCAAATCATCCGGCGCGAAATTCCCGCCGACATTGTGTTTGAGGACGATCGCGCCCTCGCGTTTCGGGACATCAACCCCCAAGCGCCGGTGCACGTGCTGGTGATCCCCAAGCAACCGATCGCCATGGTGGCCGAGGCCCAGCCCACCGATGAGCCCCTTTTGGGTCATTTGCTGTGGGTGGCGGCCCAAGTGGCCCGAGAACAGGGGCTAACCAACGGCTACCGCCTGGTGATCAACAACGGTGCCGATGCCGGCCAGACGGTCTTTCATCTGCACATCCATGTTTTGGGGGGGCGATCGCTCCAGTGGCCCCCCGGCTGAGTACCCAAACGCCGGTGTTCGCACAAAACGCAAGCCCTCACACAAAATTCAAAAACAAAACTCAAAAATATGGACTGGTTGGACAGCGATGGGTGGTGGCCCATTCTTACCGCATTTAATCTGGCGGTGGTCGGGCTGATTTTGTGGGGACTGCGACCCACCAAGCCGACCCCGCCCGCGCCGGACAACTCCGCCCAGATCGCCGCCCTCAAGGCAGAATGCGAACGGTTGCAGGCGGCGGCCCAAACCCAGTCCGAGCGCGATCGCCAACAATGGCAGCGGGAGACCTTTGCCCAATTGCAATCCTTGTTGGTGCAGTACCCCAGTTTTGCCCCCTTGGTGCAGGCCAAACCCGATTGGCCCGCCAAAAACCTGATTGGGGCCTTCGCCCCGTTGCAAAACCTGATCCCAACCTGGCAATTGGAAACCATTGGCACCCCCTGGCAACCCACAACCTTTGATCCCCAACAACACCAACCCGATCGCCCAGATATCCAGCCGGGAGAAACCGTCTACGTGCGGTTTGTGGGGTACCGCCACGGGGATGAAATTTGGGTGCCGGCCAAAGTGAGCCGGACGTTGCCCCAACCATGACCGCGATCGCCCTGGATTTTGGCACCAGCAACACGGTGATCTGTCGGCGGGACCCGGTCAGCGGTGAAGCCCGCACCCTCGAACTGCCCGGCTTGAGCCGCACCCTGCTCGGCAAAGTACCCACCCACATTGTCCCCAGCTTGGCCTACCTCAGCCAGCCACCGGTCTTCGGCGAAATTATCCGGGCCCGGCGGTTGGGGTTTGTGGAGCCCCACCGGTTCTGCCAAGGCTTCAAGCGGGACCTAGCGGCGCAGTTTCGCCCCCCCGCCCGTCTGGTGGACGGCGCCGCCTACGATGCCGAAACCATCGCCACCCTCTTTTTGCAAGCCATCTGGCAAGAAGTCACCCAAGCTGTCGGGCCCATCGAGAAGGCGATCGCCACGGTACCGGTGGGAGCCTTCGAGGTGTACTTGGATTGGTACCGAGATTTAGCCCAGGACTTGGGTTGGCCCGCGTTGCAGATCGTGGATGAATCGACGGCGGCCGCCCTGGGCTACGCCGTGCAGCAGATGGGGGTACCCCTCTTGGTGGTGGACTTTGGCGGCGGCACCCTCGATTTGAGCTTGATCCGCACCACCGTGCGCTCGGGGGATATGATTCGGGCGGAAATCATCGCCAAAGCGGATGCCTGTGTGGGGGGCATCGACATCGATACCTGGATCGTGGATCGGCACCTGCGGCAATTGGGAATGGATCGGGAAGCCGTCGGCGACATCGGCTGGCTGAACCTGCTGGAAATGGCGGAACGCCTGAAAATTAACCTTTCCCGCGACGAAGAAAGCCAAGAAAGCTGGTTCGATGACGAGCGGTTCATCGCCCACGAACTGCAGCTATCGCGGGCCGAATTGGCCGACATCCTCGAAGAAAACCAGCTGCTGGAACAACTGCGGCAGACCCTCGACGAAGTGTTGGCGATCGCCGCCGGCAAAGGAGTTGCCAAAAATCAAATCGAGAAAGTGTTGTTGGTGGGGGGCAGTTGCAAATTGGCCGCCGTGCAGCAAACCCTGACGGCCTACTTTGGCAAGCAACGGGTGGCAGGCGATCGCCCATTTACGGCCGTAGCCGCCGGCGCCCTGGAACTGGATCGGGAAATCGAAGTCGCCGATTATTTGCGGCACACCTACGCCATCCGGTTGTGGGACCCCTACAGCCGCACCTATTCCTACTATCCCCTGTTCGAGAAAGGCACCGCCTACCCCTGCCAACGGTTAGAGCCTTTGATTTTGCAAGCCGCCAGCGACGGGCAACCGGAAATCCACCTCGATATTGGCGAAGTCGCCGAAGCTTCGGGGGTGGAAGTCACCTACGATGCCCAAGGCCGGATGAACAGCGGGCGACTGATTCGGCGGGAAGATTTCCGATCGCTGGTGGATACCCGCAACGTCAAACCCCTAGCCGGCCAAGAGGTGGATGTGTGCGTGGCCCGTTTGCAACCGCCGGGGCGCTGCGGCGAAGACCGCGTGGATGTCCGCTTTGAAGTGGACGCCAATCGTACACTCTTGGCCACCGTCAAAGATTTGCAGCATCAAACCCTCCTGGTGAACCGCCAAGCGATCGC
>DMPD01000237.1 GCA_003456125.1 Cyanobacteria bacterium UBA8156
CCCAGCCCCCCGGCCGGCACCACCGCCCGCACCAGCAGCCACAGGCCACCAAACCAGACCCAGCCCAAAATTGGGATTCCTACCAACTCCCGCACCAAAACCGCCAGCAGAAAACAAGACCCAAAATCCACCAAAAAAGCCCCGTTGCGCTGGCTCAAAGAGGCGATCGGAAACCGGGTGTAGGCAGGCTCGAAATCCAACACGGGTGCAGGCTAGGCTATGCCCTCATTTTATCCCAGACGGTTTTGCAAATCTTGGCGCAGGGCCTGCAATTCCGCCAAAATCGCCCGCAACAATTCATGGGTTTGGGTCTCGGGGCCCTCCTGCACCACGATCGTCACCTGGTCGATTTTCAGCACGTCCCGGGCGAACCGCGAAACTTCGGTCGGGTGAAACAACAGTGGCTCTTGGTCGTGTTGGCGAATTTCCGGATTGAGGCGTTTGGGATCGTAGGGCAAATTCAGGCGGTAGGGATCGGTGTTGGCGTAACGGTAGACCGAAGCCCGCGATCGCCCCAAGGCTTTTTGCACCGCTTCTACATCCATCAACATCGGCCAGGCACACCCACAGGAATGGGATTTATCGTAAAGGTTTTCCGCTACCCTAAAACCAGTTGCGAATTTTTGCCGGTGTCTCTACTCGAAACGGTGCGGGCTGCCCGCCGCGCGGCCCAAATTTTGGCTCAGTTGTCCCCGGCGGAGCGCGATCGCGCCCTGTTGGCAGTGGCGACAGCCCTAGAGGCGGCCCAAGCCGACATTTTGGCAGCCAATGCGGTGGATATGGCGGCCGCGGCGGATTTGCCCAAAGCCTTGCAGGCCCGCTTGGCACTCAAGCCTAGCAAAATGGCTGGTATGGCCGCCGGTGTGCGGGATGTGGCCCGGTTGCCCGACCCCCTGAATCAACGCCAAATCCACCGGGAATTGGACGCAGGATTGATCCTGGAACGGCGGACGTGTCCCTTGGGGACGATCGCGGCGATTTTTGAAGCCCGGCCCGATGCGGTGCCCCAAATCGCTTCTTTGGCCATCAAGTCCGGCAATGGGGCGATTCTCAAGGGGGGCAAAGAAGCCACCCATTCCTGCGCCGCCATTTTTGCCGCCATTCGCCAAGGTCTGGCGGCCAGTACCGTGCCCCCCGATGCCCTGCAACTGATTTCCACCCGCGAAGAAACCGTGGCGTTGCTCGCTTTGGATCGGGAGCTGGATTTGATTGTGCCCCGGGGCTCCAACGAGTTTGTGCGCTACATCCAAGACCATACCCGCATCGCCGTGTTGGGCCACGCCGATGGCATTTGCCATTTGTACGTTGATGGGGCGGCCGACCCGGCCAAAGCGATCGCCCTGGCGGTGGATGCCAAAACCCAATACCCCGCCGCCTGCAATGCGATCGAAACCCTACTGGTGGATGCGGCGATCGCCCCTACCTTGCTGCCCCCGATCGCCCAAGCCCTGCGGGAACAGGGGGTGGAACTGCGGGGGGATGAACGGGCCGGCGCGCTCTGTCCGATGAACCCGGCCACGGCCGCAGACTGGGCCACGGAATACTGCGATTTGATCCTGGCGGTGAAGGTGGTGGACGGTCTGGAAGCTGCCCTAACCCACATCCAAACCTACGGTTCCCGCCACACCGAGGCGATCGTGACGGAAGATGCCGCCCAAGCCGAAACGTTTTTGAACACCGTGGATGCGGCGGGGGTGTACTGGAATTGTTCCACCCGCTTTGCCGATGGTTTTCGCTATGGCTTTGGGGCTGAGGTGGGCATCAGCACCCAAAAAATGCCGCCCCGGGGGCCCGTTGGTCTGGAAGGACTGGTCACGTACAAATACCGGTTGGTGGGCCAAGGCCAAACCGTGGCCCAATACACGGGCCCCAGTGCCCGCCCTTTCCACCATCGCGATCTCCCGCTGTAGGCCCGAGGCATCCACCCCAAATTTCTGCTAGCTTAGAAACAAAAGGTAGCTATTTCCGCCATGTCTGCCCTGTTGTCCCGCGCCCGCCAAGACTTGCTGGAGTCCCTGCAGCGGGTGCCCTATTTTGCGGAACTTTCTACCGCCGAACTTTTAGAACTTACCCAGCAAGGATTTCGCCGGGTGGTGCTGCCCCAAGAGTTTCTCTGCCAGGAAGGGGATGTCGGGAACTCCCTCTACATCATTCTGGCGGGTCAAGCCGAAGTGTTGTCCTTCCGCCGACAGATGCGCTTGGCGGTGCTGACACCGGGGGATTTCTTCGGGGAAATCGCCCTCCTCACGGGACGGCTGCGGGTGGCTTCGGTCCGGGCCATGACCGAGGTGAAGTCTTTTGTGGTGCCCCGTGAGTACCTCCAATATCTGTTGACCAAGCATTCCTCCCTGGCCGGCTATCTGGCAAAGGTTTTGGCGGAACGCCAGGAAGTCTTGTTGGAATTGGGCATCCTGGAAGACCGGCCCATTGATACGGCGCGATCGGATGCCCTGCTGGCCGCCAGCCAAGCGATCCGCTTTGTATTTGGTTTGTAAACGATCGCACCCCATAGCCCGTTTACCTGCTAGCGCAGTTTTTGCACGGCATCGATCACCACCGCTGCAGCCCGATCGATGTCGTCTGCTTGGTGAAATTTCCCCAGCCCAAACCGCAACGAAGCGTTGGCCAAAGCGGGCGATCGCCCCAAAGCCTGCAATACGTGGGAAGGGCGACCCGCCGCACAAGCCGAGCCGCTGGACACCGCAAGGTAGGGGCGCAAAGCAGCTACCAAAGCGTTGCCGTTGAGTCCCGGCACACTGAAATTGAGGTTGTGGGGCAGTCGATTTGTCCCAGAACCGTTCAAAACCAAATCGGGCAGGGCGGCCGTGAGTTGGGCCCAGAGGCGATCGCGCAGGGTAGCCAGGCGGGGGCTCTCGTGGGGCAAATCGGCGATCGCCAGGGTCAGGGCTTGGGCCATCCCCACAATCAAGGGCACGTTGAGGGTGCCCGATCGCCGATCGTGTTCCTGGCCGCCGCCGTGCAGTTGGGAGGCCAAGGGCGTACCGGTCCGCACATAAAGAGCCCCGATGCCCTTGGGGCCGTAGCACTTGTGGGCCGTCAGCGAGAGCAAATCGATCGGCAAGGTCTCCACCGAAAGGGAAATTTTGCCAATGGCTTGGGCCGCGTCGGTATGGAACCAAATACCCCGCTCCCGACACAGGGCCCCAATTTCCGCCAGGGGATGCAACACGCCAATTTCATTGTTGGCCGCCATGATGGACACCAGCACCGTATCCGGTCGCAGCACCGCCGCCAATTGCGTCAAGTCGATCTGCCCTTCTCCATCTACCGGCAGGTAGTCTACGGTAAACCCCAGCCGTTCTAGGTAGGCACAGGGGGCCAGCACCGCGCTGTGTTCGGTGGTCACCGTCACCAAATGGCGACCGCGAGCCAAACCGGCTTCGGCTACCCCCTTGATCGCCAAATTGTTGGCTTCTGTGGCTCCGCTGGTAAAGATGATTTCCGAGGGACGGGCCCCGATCGCGGCCGCTACCGCCGCCCGGGCCTGCTCCACCGCGGCTTCGGCTTCCCAACCCCAGACCGAAGCCCCGGCCGGATTGCCAAAGCATTCCGACCAGTAGGGAGCCATGGCCTGCACCACCGCCGCCGCTACTGGGGTGGTGGCATGACAATCAAAGTAAAGGGGTTTCGTCATGTTCCCACTGTGCCACAACCAATGCGGCGGCTACCACCGGGGCCAATACCGCCGTCAAGACCCGCCGTCCCAACGATACCAACCCAAACCCGGCGGCGATCGCCTGTTGTTCTTCTGCGGGAGTCCAGCCCCCCTCCGGCCCCGTGGCGATCGCCACCGTTTCCCCCAGATTTTGGGACAGGAGGTGGAGCACATCCAGCCGCGGCACTGCCAAAAATTTCTGTTCGGCTACCACCGTAGGCAACCATTGGTCAAACGTTTGGGGCGATTGGATAACGGGCACCTGCGATCGCAGGGACTGTTCCGCCGCTTCGTCTGCGATTTTTTGCCAGCGCTCCAGCTTGGGAGTACCCTTGTACAGCGTCCGGGCCGTCACCAGGGGCACCAGTTCGGCAATGCCCAGGGGCACCGTTTGTCGTACCACTTCCTCAAAGCCGCTGCCCTTGGGCAACGCCACTGCCAACCGCAGGACTTGGGTGAGTTCCCGCGGGTTGGCCAAATTTTCCTGGACGGTGGCTCCGTCCCCCTGCCATTGGCACCGCCACCATTGTCCCGCGGCGATCGCGATGAACTCTGCCCCCACAGGCAACCGCAACACCCGTTGCAAGTAATGTTGTTGATTCGGCAGTACGTCGAACCGACCCGTACCGGATAACTGAGCCGTTTGGGCCGCCGACAGTACCAATCTTTGGCGCTTGGTCATAACTGCATACCGTTCCGCGTTAGGCACTCACGTAGTGCAGTGGAGCGTGGCAGAACGGAGCGAGTCGTCTGCACGCGGGGATTATGCCGCCGTTTGGATTGAAAGCACACATATCAATCTATCAAGCCCAGTTTTCTTAGAGGCTATTTAAAAAGAAAAG
>DMPD01000049.1:0-464 GCA_003456125.1 Cyanobacteria bacterium UBA8156
CAACCGCACCCACCGCCGCCCCGCTCCTGCCCGCTAAAACTGCCCGCTAAACATGGCTATCTCCCTGGCTCGCGTCCGCGAAATTTACCACCAACCCCTGCTGCCCTTGGTCTACGAAGCCCAAACGGTACATCGCCAGCACCATGCCGCGGATCAAGTCCAACTGTGCACCCTGGCCAACATCAAATCCGGGCGTTGTCCCGAAGATTGTCGCTACTGCCCGCAAAGTGCCCGCTATGGCACCGCCACCGAGACCTACCCTCTGCTGACGGTCGCCGCGGTTCAAGAGCAAGCCGCCGCCGCCCAAGCCGCTGGCGCCACCCGGTTGTGCATGGGAGCGGCCTGGCGGTCGGCCCCCCAGGGCGAAGAATTTGAGCGGGTACTGGCCATGGTGCGCACGGTGCGCGATCTGGGGATGGAAGCCTGCGCCACATTGGGCATGCTATCGGCCGAACAGGCCCGGC
>DMPD01000049.1:834-4281 GCA_003456125.1 Cyanobacteria bacterium UBA8156
ACAACCACAACCTCGACACCTCCCCGGAGTTCTATCCGGAAATCATCTCTACCCGCACCTACTGCGATCGCCTGGAAACGTTGGCCCATGTGGCGGCGGCTGGCATTCAGGTGTGTTGCGGGGGAATTGTGGGTCTGGGGGAAACGGACGCAGACCGAATTGGGCTGCTGCATGTGTTGGCCAACCTGGAACCACCGCCGGCCTCGGTGCCGATCAACGCTTTGGTGCCCGTGGCCGGTACCCCTCTGGGAGATCAGCCCCCCGTCGATCCGCTGGTCTTGGTGCGGACGATCGCCACGGCCCGATTGGTGATGCCCCAGTCCCGGGTGCGGCTGTCGGCGGGGCGGCAAACCCTCTCCGCCAGCGACCATGCCCTGTGCTTTTTGGCGGGGGCCAACTCCATCTTCACCGGCGAGAAATTGTTGACCACCCCCAACCCCGGCCCCGATGCCGATGTTGCCCTCTTAGCCCGCCTGGGACTAAACCCCGAAGTCTAAGCTGCGGTATTTGGGAGAGGGGATCCTCCAGCCGGTCTTAAAACTGGAAGCCAATGCCGCTTTGGAGGGCGATCCCGGCCGAACCATCGGTGGCCCCGTTAATGGGCACAATGGCGTTGCCGTACCACACCCAGCGATCGTTCAGGCTCAGTTCGACCCCCGGCTGCACCGCCAAGGCACTGCGGTTGCCCACCAAAGTTGCCCCTTGGTCGAGGGTGAAGGTACCCCCGGCCCCCACAAAAAAGTTGAGGCGATCGCCCGCCGGCACATCCCAGGAAATCGTGGGTACAATGGCCGTACCCTCCCGCCCAAACAATACCGAGCTGCGCAAAGAGATGGGAGCACCCTCCACCTGCCAGCGGCCGGTGACGTTGCCGCCAAAGGTCGCAGGGGAAGTGGCCAAACCCTGAAACGAGACCCCGCCCCCCAAATAGCTGCGGGGAGCGCTCCAAGCGGGGAGTGCCCTCGCCAATAGCCCAATCAGCCCAATCAACAGTCCGCCCAAGATGGGTTTTGTCCAGATGGTTTGCATGGTTTTCACCAAAACGCTGACCCTCGAGACGGTCTTTGCCCCTTTCGCGTTCCCACCATGACCCTTGCCGAGCGTCTGGCCCGCCTGCGGGAGACCCTGCCCCCCCACGTCAAGTTGGTGGCCGTCAGCAAATACACCACAGCCGAGTCCGTGCGGGAAGCTTACCACCACGGCCTGCGGGATTTCGGCGAAAACCGGGTACAGGATGCGATCGCCAAACAGGAAGCCCTGGCGGATTTGCCCGACATCGTGTGGCACGGCATCGGCACCCTCCAAACCAACAAAACTCGGCGGGCCCTTTCGGTTTTTGCCTGGATTCACAGCGTCGATCGCCTGAAATTGGCCCAGTCCCTCGATCGCCTGATGGCGGAAACCGGCGCCAATCCCAAACTGTTGCTGCAGGTAAAACTGGCCCCCGACCCCGATAAGGGGGGCTGGGAACCCGATCAACTTTGGGCCGATCTGCCCGCCCTCCAACGGTGCGAGCACCTCAATTTTGGTGGGCTGATGACCATCTTGCCCCTGGGTCTCTCCCCCACCGCCGCCCAAACCGTGTTTGCAGACGTGGCCCGCCTGCGCGATCGCCTGCGCCAACACCACCCCTACTGGCACAACCTGGAATGGTTATCGATGGGTATGTCAGGAGACTATGACCAAGCGATTGCCGCCGGCAGCAACTTGGTACGCCTCGGTACCGCCGTTTTCGGCCGTGGGTCGGCGGTCACCACCACCAATCTTTAGTTTTTTTAATACTCTTGGCAATAGAGCGGGGTATCTTCGGTAGCGCAAACGATGGAGGGCCGCAAATCATAAGCAAAAAAGGACAAGTCGTATCCAAGAGATTGATAAAGCCTATACATGGTTTCTGGCTTTTTGCCGGGAGATGGGCTAGAGTCTGCGGGTGAATTCTCGCCCAGAAAGCCTCTCCATTTGGTGAGGGTTGCCGAGACAGAGAGACATATAGAGAGACATGCGGCGTGCAGTCAACTGGCCACAAACCAGAACACAAACCATGACACAGACCATGGGCGTGGTTGGGTGGGTGCGGGGGTGTGGCAGCGCCAGCCGTTGAAGATTTGGGCAAGGGGTGCCGTCTTGCATTTTCCGTGAATGAAAGCCGTCACCCGGAAGAGGAGTCAAGTAAGGAGTTACACGATGGGCATTTTTAATCGGCTGAAGGATTTTGTCGGGCTGTCGGAGCAGGAGTACGAGTACGACGAGATGGAGAGTGGCGATTACCAAGGCATGTACCGTGAGGAAGCGCCGGAGCCGGTGATCGAGGAAGAGCCGTTGCCGGCCCCGCGGCGGACGCGGGAGCGCGTGATGGCCCGGACGGCCGATCCCAGCAGCAACGTGATTGGCATGCCGGGGACAGGCGGTGTATCGCAGGTTTTGTTGATGGAGCCCCGCAGTTTTGATGAGATGCCCCAAGCGATTCAGGCGTTGCGGGAACGCAAATCGGTGGTGTTGAACCTGACCATGATGGAGCCGGATCAGGCCCAGCGGGCGGTAGATTTTGTGGCGGGGGGCACCTACGCCATGGACGGACACCAGGAGCGCATTGGGGACAGCATTTTCCTGTTTGCGCCTTCTTGCGTGCAGGTCACGACCCAATCTTCGGTGGTGGGTGAGCCCCCGATGCAGACGCGGTCCCGTACGGCTCCGCCGCCAACCTGGGCCGATGAACCCCTGCGGTTTGCGCAGCAGTAGGGTATCGCTCCCCGGGATCAGCCTGGCTAACCCGCCCTATGGCGGGTTTTGTTTGCGGGTTTTGTTTTGGGTGGGGCGATCGCCGTGGTACGGCCACCGCTATGCTGAAGTGGGGTTCTGGGTGGAAGGAAGTTGACCGAAAACATTGGCATTGTCGGCGGTGGTGTGATGGGAGAGGCGCTGTTGGCCGGGCTGTTGGCCCAGGGTGTAGCCTTGCCGGCGACGGTGGTGGTCTCGGAGCCGACGGCGGCCCGGCGGGATTTTTTGCAGGAGCGCTACGGGGTTGCCGTGACCGATCGCAATGCCGAAGCGTTGGCCCAGGGAGTGGTGCTGTTGGCGGTGAAACCCCAGGTGTGGACGGGGGGAGCCCTCCAGGCAGCGGGCCAGACCTGCCAGGGGTTGGTGTTGTCGATTATGGCGGGGGTGTCGTTGGCGGGGTTGGCGGCCCAGTTGCCGCAGGCGGCGGGTTTGGTGCGGGCCATGCCGAATACACCGGCCCAGGTGGGGGCCGGCATCACGGCGATCGCCTGGGGACGGGGAGATACGACAGCTCATCGGGCGATCGCCCAGCGGGTGTTGGGGGCAGTGGGCTCCGTGGTAGAAGTCGCCGAAAAGGATTTGGATGCCGTGACGGGGTTATCGGGGTCGGGGCCAGCCTACGTAGCTTTAATGGTGGAAGCCTTGGCCGATGGGGGTGTGGCCGCCGGG
>DMPD01000053.1 GCA_003456125.1 Cyanobacteria bacterium UBA8156
ATTGGGGTTGGGGGCGGGGTTGCTCCTGGGTGTGGGCGGCGCGATCGCCCAACCCAGCCAAGACCAGCTCAACAACTATGCCCGGGCCGTATACGAAATCGAACTCAAGCGTACGGAGTTGCTGGTGCGGGCCCGCACCCATCCCAACTGGGAACGGGTATCCCAGCTCGCCAGCGATCGTCGCGTTTCGGTCTGCGATTTGCGGACAGAGGAGCAACCAGACTTTTTGCGGCCCCTGTGCAGCGAATTGTTTGCCTTTGCCGAGCAAGAGCGGCAGCGGCGGGGGTTTACCACCAATCGCGACTTCAACGAAATCACCAAACTGCAGCAACAGGAACCCCAAGTGCAACGGTACATCCAACAAAAACTGTTGGAATTGGGTCGCAAGCGGTAGGGGCCCCAGCCGCTACAATGATTTCCGAATGCAGCGGGAGTCACCATGACCGGAGAGCCAGCCTTGGGCGCGATCGAACATGTAACCGAACAAGCGGCCGCGTGGGCCGCCGCCTGGCAGGACGGGTCGCCGCAGGATATTTTGGCTCAAACCCTGGCACACCTGGGCGATCGCGTGGCTTTGGCCTCCAGTTTTGGCGCGGAAGACATGGTCTTGATCGATATGTTGTATCGGTTGCAGCCCACGGCGCGGGTATTCACTTTGGATACGGGACGGCTGCCCTACGAAACCTACGATCTGATGGCGGCGGTGCAGAAACGGTATCCTGAATTGCGGTTGCGGGTGATGTATCCCGACACGGCGGCGGTCGAAGAAATGGTGCAGACCCAGGGCATCAACCTGTTTTACGAAAGCGTGGAGAATCGGAAGCGGTGTTGCTACGTGCGCAAAGTGGAGCCGCTGGGGCGCGCTCTGGCGGATTTGGACGGGTGGATCACGGGCTTGCGGCGGGAACAGACGGCGAACCGGGCCACCATGGCGGTGGTAGAACCCGACATCGATAAGCAAGCCAATCGCCCCATTTTCAAGTTCAATCCATTGTTGGCGTGGACGTGGGATCAGGTATGGGACTACCTAAAAACCCATGGGGTGCCCTACAACGCCCTGCACGACCGGGGGTACCCCAGCATTGGTTGCGCCCCGTGTACCCGGGCGGTGGCCCCCGACGAAGACCCCCGGGCCGGCCGCTGGTGGTGGGAGCAAGACAATCAAGAATGTGGGTTGCACGTCACCGCCGACGGTCGATTGGTACGCGCGAAGGGCTAGTGGTCAAGCCGGTCTCCCAGCCCTGGCACAGTTGGTCGCCGGAGCAGGTTTGCCAATTCTGGGAGACCTCACCAGCGGGCTTGTCCTATGTGGTGGCGCGGCAAAGGCTGCGCCGGTGGGGGCGGTTTCCACCGCCGCGGCGACCTCATCCCCTACGGGTGTTCTGGCAACCCTGGCTGAATCCCCTGACCTACGTTTTGTTGGGGATGGCCGCTGCCCTCCAAGTGTTTACGCCGGCCAGCGGCGATGGGTTGTGGCTGGGGGCGATCGCCGCGTGGCACGGGGGCTTGGGCATGGTGGCCAACGGCCAAATCACCCGGTTGCTGGGCAAAGTCAAGGTCTTGGTGGCTACATCGGCGGTGACGGTACGGCGGGATGGCGAAGATTTGGTCTTGCCGGCGCGGGATTTGGTGCCCGGTGATGTGATGGCGATCGCCCCGGATTTGGTGTGTCCGGTGGATGTGCGGCTGCTGGCCAGCGACGGTTTGCAGGTGAACGAAGCGGCGATCGGGGGGGACGGGTTGGTGGCCAAAGCCGCGGCCCCGATTTTGCCGGCGGATACCCCACCTTTGGCTTGCCCCAACATGGTCTATGGGGGGACGACGGTGGTGGCGGGCACCGGCTGGGCGGTGGTGGTGGCGGGCGGTCGCCTCACCTACGGACAGTCCCGGCGGCAACAGGAGCGACCCACTTCCCAAGCCCACTTCGAGCTGCTGCGGTTTCGGCAGGGGGTGGTGGTGCTGGCTTCGGCGGTGGTACTGGCGATCGCCGCCCTCAGTTTTAGCCAACAACGGCCGCTACCGGTGGCGACGGCTCTGGCTTTGGCTTTGGCGGTCTATCCCCAAAACCTGTTGCGGTGGGCCACCCTGGCCCAAGTCCAAGCCAGCAAGCGGTTGGCCCTCCTCGGCATCGAAGTGCGGCACCCGGCGGCGATCGACACCTTGGGGCGGCTGACGACGGTGACGGCGACCCTCACCTCAGATACGGATTTGGATTTGGAGGCCCTCGCTATCTTGGGGGTGCAACGCCACGGTTTGTTGCGGGCCAGCGAAGGGGATGCCAACGCCTTTGGTTCGGTGGTGGGCTTCTCGGTGAACAGTGCTTTGGGGGAAACCATCGAGCGGCTCCAACTCTGGCAATCCTATGGGCAAGTGGTGGCGGTGGTGGGGGCCACCGGCGACGATGTGCCCTTGATGAAAGCCGCCGATTTGGCGATCGCCGATCGCACCTGTCCCCGGTTGGTGCAAGAGGCGGCTACTGTGGTTCTGCCCAAGGCAGACGGAGAATACCTAGCGGAGGCCATCGTGGCCGGCCGCCAAGTGCGGGCCAACCTCCGCCAAAGTTTGGTGGTGCAAGGCAGCATCGCTCTGGCCCTGCTGGTCTTGGCTGTGGCGGCGGCGATCACCCGCGTAGAATTGGTGCCCGGTCACCTGGTGTGGATCGGCAGCGTGGCTACCCCCCTCCTCACCCTGACCCAGGTCTTCGCCCCC
>DMPD01000273.1 GCA_003456125.1 Cyanobacteria bacterium UBA8156
ATCCGTGTCTATAAAATCCAGGTTCGAGCGAATCATCCAGTCTTGCATTCGTTTTTGGGGATTCATGTTTGGGTTTCGTTTCTTTGGTTCGCAGTTAGCCGCTCACTCCGGCGCGGCCGACTCCGTTCGCAAATCTCCACCCCCGGTTGGTGCATTCCACCCGATCGCTTGCTCGAGGTGATCGCACCGCAGCTTGTGGTTGGCTTCGGCGATCGCCGCTTTCACCCGCTCCGGCAAAAAGTCTAGGACTTCTTCGGCCAGGTGTTGGCGGACGGTCAGAATGCGAAAGGCCAAGTCCCGGTTGACGGCCAGCAGTTCTTGCAGATAGGCTTCCCCATCCTGCATGTTGCCGGTGCTGGAAAAGCTGGCTAGCCAGTGGGCGCGGGGGGGATCCATCTCCCGGAGTTGATCGACCACCACCCGCATGGCTTCGTAGGTGAGGTAGCTTGCTAGGGTTGTGCTGCTCCGTTTGACAATGCTTTTGATGTCCATGGGGCTTCCCTTTTTCCCGTTGCCGGGAATTTTCAAGCTAGACGGCTCCCTACAGGGTATCGACGGTGGCAAATTCAAATTTGATTTCTTTCCACACTTCGCAGGCGACGGCCAGCTCGGGACACCACCGCGCGGCTTCCCGAATGACTTCGTTACCTTCCCGCGCCAAGTTCCGCCCTTCGTTCCGCGCTTGCACGCAGGCTTCCAAGGCTACCCGGTTGGCGGTTGCCCCCGGTGCGTTCCCCCAGGGGTGACCCAAGGTGCCGCCACCAAATTGCAGTACGGAATCGTCCCCAAAAATCTCCACCAGGGCCGGCATGTGCCATACGTGAATCCCACCGGAGGCAACCGCCATGACCCCTGGCATCGAGGCCCAATCCTGGGTGAAGTAAATCCCCCGGCTCTTGTCTTGCTCGATGTAGTTTTCCCGCAACAAGTCCACAAACCCCAAGGTTGAAGCGCGATCGCCTTCCAGTTTGCCCACCACGGTGCCGGTGTGGATGTGGTCGCCGCCCGACATCCGCAAACACTTGGCCAAAACCCGGAAGTGCATCCCGTGGTTCTTCTGCCGATCGATCACGGCGTGCATGGCGCGGTGGATGTGCAACAACATCCCGTTGTCCCGACACCAGCGCGCCAAGGTCGTATTGGCCGTGAACCCCGCCGTCAAAAAGTCGTGCATGACGATGGGCTGCTTCAGCTCTTTGGCGTATTCCGCCCGCTTCAGCATTTCTTCGCAGGTGGCGGCGGTGCAGTTCAGGTAGTGACCCTTGATCTCGCCGGTCTCGGCTTGGGATTTGGCAATGGCATCGGCTACAAACAAAAAGCGATCGCGCCACCGCTGGAAAGGCTGCGAGTTGATGTTTTCGTCGTCTTTCGTGAAGTCCAGACCGCCCCGCAAACACTCGTATACGGCGCGACCGTAGTTCTTGGCCGACAGACCCAATTTCGGCTTGATGGTGCAACCCAACAACGGCCGACCGTATTTGTTGATCTTGTCCCGCTCCACTTGGATGCCGTGGGGTGGCCCCTGGAAGGTCTTCAGGTAAGCAACCGGAATCCGCAGGTCTTCCAGACGCAGCGCCCGCAAGGCCTTGAACCCAAACACGTTCCCCACAATCGAGGTCAACATGTTGGTGACGGAACCCTCTTCAAACAAGTCCAAGGGGTAGGCCACGTAGGCGATGTACTGGTTGTCTTCTCCGGGTACGGGCTCGATGTCGTAGCAACGACCTTTGTACCGATCCAAGTCCGTCAACAGATCGGTCCACACCGTGGTCCAGGTGCCGGTGGACGACTCCGCGGCCACCGCCGCCCCGGCTTCTTCGGGAGGGACGCCGGGCTGCGGGGTCATCCGAAAAGCCGCCAAAATGTCGGTGTCTTTCGGGGTGTAGTCGGGGGTGTAATAGGTCAGTTTGTAGTCCTTTACACCGGCCTGAAAGCCGGCTTTGGACTGGGTCTGCGTTTGCGCGTATGCCATTGCTTTCTCCTTCGGGACGGTCGCAGGGAACAAGCCTCGCTTTTTTCCTTCCCCCTCTCCCAAAACCGACGAGACCCACTACCCTAATTCTGCCAAGAATTCCGTCAAGAGTTCTGTCAAGAGATTTCCCGGAAACTTTTGTCAAGGAATCCCTATCTAAGGAATCCCTATCTTGGGTGGGACTGGGGTCGCTGTTGGATGGTGGCTGACCCTGGGAGGCTGTTTGAGGTCGGGAAAGGCGATCGCCTTGAGGGGCGCACTTCTCCTACGATGGGCTTCATCATATCAGGGTGTGGCTACCCGATGGTTTGCAATCTTTGCTGTTTTGTATAGCGGCTCCTTATGCGATTGCTTATGCAAACAATTACAATTCGCAATCTTTGTCATAAATCCGCAAAACAATGGGCGAAGGCTTGATACTCGGCGGCGGGGTGGGTGCGATCGCGGGCTTCTTGAAGCAGGGCTTGGGCTTCGGGATGGCTGGCGGCGAATTTTTGCAAGGCCGCTAGTTTTTGGATGTATAGTCATTTTAATTA
>DMPD01000340.1 GCA_003456125.1 Cyanobacteria bacterium UBA8156
CTCATTTCTATCCGAAACGACTCTATCTTCCACGGGCTCTGCCACGGTTGGTAGAAGCGGCATTCGCCACACCTTAAATGCCAGCGGAATAAAGATGCCAAAGGAAACAAACCAGAGAAAGTTGCCATATCCCTGTGAATTTTATGTAGAAGCCTGGTTGCCCGGCACCAAGGCTGGGGGAACTGGGGTCTTTTCGACCAAGGCGGCGATCGCCTTGACCAGGGCTGCCAGGTCTGCTTCGGTGGTGAGGTAGTGTACCGAAGCCCGCAAACAGAGGGGATCGGGGATTGCCCGGATACAAATTTGCTGCGCGGTTTCTAGGTGACGGGCGACGGCACTGGGGTTGTGCCCCGCGACCGTGAAACACACCAAGCCGGTGGCCAAAGGTTGTTGTTTGATGGGGGTCACCCCCGGGATTTGGGCGAGCCGTTGTCGTAGGTTTTCGGCTAGGGCACACAACCGTTGGTAGCGCGCGTAGGGGGTATCCCAGGTGTTCACCTCGGCGATCGCCGAGCGCCAGGCCGCCAACAATGGATAGGCGGATGTGGCCACCTCAAACACACTGCCATCCTGGTGCCAAGCCACTTGGGGCTGCCCCTCTGCGAGATGGCCCCCGTCCAGACCCCGCCAGCCCACATAGGTCGGTTGCAACGGTTGCCGCAGGTACAGCACCCCCGTACCCTGGGGCCCCAACCACCATTTGTGTCCGGTAAAGGCATAGGCATCGGCCCCCAGGGCGGCTAAATCCAGGGGCAGCACCCCCGCCGATTGGGCTCCATCCACCACCGTGCGGATGCCCCGACTCCGGCAAAACGCCGCCATTTCCGCCAAGGGCAACACATCCCCCGTGTTCCAAGCCACATGGCTCAAGGCCAGGGCTCGGGTGGTATCGCGGCATTGGGCCGCCAAATCCGCCAAAATTTCCGCTGGGGGGGCATCGGGCCGCAAGGGCAACACGTCGATCGCAATCCCAAATCGCCGTTGCAAGACCTGGGCGATCGCCACAATGCCGGGATGTTCCCACGCCGATAGCAACAGGCGATCGCCCGGTCGCCAATCGATGCCCCACAGTGCGATGTTGCAGCCCACCGTGGTATTTTCCGCCAGGGTGAGGGTGGCGGGGGACACCCCCAACTGTTCCCCCAGGGTTTGTTTCGCCGCGTGCAATTCTTGCTGCACCCAGGCATTGCCGGCGTGGCTGTAGCTGCCCAACAGCTCTACCTGGCGGTATCCGTCGGCGATCGCCCGGAGGGTGGTTTCGCTGAGGGGCCCTTGGCCGCCGTAGTTCAAGTAAACGCGACCCTGCAATCCCGGAAACTGGATGCGGTGATCCGACATAGGCACACTCAGGTAGGGGGACGAAAGCAAACCATCACCGCCGGATCGGTTGCCAGGTGGGGCCCCCCAATCAAATCCAGGCAGTAGGGCACCGCCGGAAACACCGCCGCCAAGCAGGTGGCGATCGATGTGGGTTTGCCGGGCAAATTGAGAATCAGCGAACGCCCGCGAACGCCCGCCGTTTGTCGTGACAGGATGGCTGTTGGCACTTCCCGCAGCGAAACCGCCCGCATCAACTCGCCGAAGCCTGGCAGCATTTTATCGCAAACCGCCGCCGTCGCTTCCGGAGTGACATCCCGCGGCGCAGGCCCCGTCCCCCCCGTCGTCACCACCAGCCCGCAGCCTTCCCCATCGCACAACGCAATCAAGGTTTGGGCAATGGCTGTCGAGTCATCGGCCACCAAACGGGATACCGGGGTCCAAGGGGTCTGCAAATGGGACTGGAACCAATCGGCGATCGCCGGCCCCGAGCGGTCTGGGTAAATTCCGGCTTGGGCCCGATCGGAAGCCGTGAGAATGCCAATTTTGACAGGGTTCATGTCCGTCCGTAGAGTTCGGTGAGCCGCCGCAGGCGATCTCTTACGGCTTGGAGGGGTTCCTTGGAACTGTACCGCCAGTCCCAATTGTTGGTGGCAAAGCCGGGACGGTTCATGCGGGCGCTGTTGTCCAAGCCCAAAACATCTTGGAGGGGAAAGATCGCCATCTCGGCCACCGAAGCCATGGCCTGCTGAATCAACCGCCAATGGATGTTTTCGGCGTGGGGGCGGTGGTCGGTCAAGCCTAGGTATTCGATCAAAAATTCCCGTTCGGATTGGGGGGCCCGCAACCACCAGCCCACCGTCGTATCGTTGTCGTGGGTGCCCGTGTACACCACCGCCCGCTGCCGATGGTTGTGGGGCAAATAGGGGTTCTGGCGATCGCCGCCAAAGGCAAACAACAGCACCAACATCCCCGGAAAATCAAAGCGATCGCGCAATTCTTCTACATCGGGGGTAATCAATCCCAAATCTTCGGCCAAAATGGGCACATCCCCCAATTCCCGCCGCAACACCTCAAAAAATTCGGCCCCGGGGGCGGTCACCCATTTGCCGTTGATAGCCGTAAGTTCTCCCGCCGGCACCTGCCAGTAGGCCGCAAATCCCCGGAAATGGTCGATGCGCACCCAATCCACAAACCGCAACAAAAAACGGAACCGATTTACCCACCAGGCAAACCCCGTCGCCGCCAGATATTCCCAGTTGTAGACCGGGTTGCCCCATAGTTGGCCCGTGGCACTGAAGAAATCGGGGGGCACTCCCGCCATCTGGGCTACCGCCAAGGTCTCCGGGTCGATCTGAAAGTTTTTGGGGTGGGCCCACACATCGACACTGTTGTGGGAAACATAAATCGGGATATCGCCAATGATCTGGATCCCCTGGGCGTTGGCGTGGCGGCGCAACCGTTGCCACTGGTCAAAAAACTCAAACTGGAGAAATTGGTGGTAGAGCACTTCCTCGGCTAACTCGACTCGGGCGGCGGCGATCGCCGCCGGTTCCCGCCGCGCAATTTCCGCCGGCCACTCCGTCCATAGGGCCCCCCGGTACTGCGCCAACAAGGCCGCAAACAAAGCGTAGTCATCGAGCCAGGAGGCTTCCGCCTCACAAAACTCGGTAAACAGCCGCTGTAGCTCTGAGTTCTCACTGGTGTGAAAACGCTGAAACGCCGTGCGCAGTCGCTGATTTTTGTGGGGCACCACCCGCTCAAAATCCACCGACTCGCTGGGAAACCCCAACTGGGCTTCCTCTTCCGTGAGCAATCCCCGATCGACAAACCGATAGAGGTCGATCAATAGAGGATTGCCGGCGATCGCGCTGTAGCTGTTGTAGGGGGAGTTGGCGGTGGGCCCCAAGGGCAGCACCTGCCAGAGTTTTTGACCCGCCGCCGCCAAGAAGTCCACAAACTCATAGGCGGCTTGGCCCAAATCGCCAATGCCGCTGCCCCCTGGAAAACTGGTGGGGTGCAACAAAATGCCGCTGCAACGTTTGGCCATGAACCTCTCCGCATTTGGGTACAGGGCAACTGTACACCCGTTAGGAACCCGCCACGACCACCCGGGCTGCGAATTCCCGATCGGTCATCAACTCCAAAGGACTTTCCACGCGATCCACAAACACCCGCCCCTCCAGATGGTCAAACTCATGCTGAAAAATCCGCGCCACAAAACCTTCATAGGTCACCGTCTGGGTCTGACCCTGGCGATCCTGGTAGGTCACCGTGACCCAGGAGGCCCGGGGCACCAACCCCCGCAACCCTGGCACCGACAAACACCCTTCCCAATCCTTGACCCACTCGGTACTTTGCTCTTGCACCACCGGATTGATCAACACCATGGGAGCCATCTTGGGGGCATAGGGGTAGCGGGCATTGGGATGGGAGGCGATCGCCACGACCCGTTGCAACTCCCCCAACTGCGGCGCGGCCAAGCCCATGCCCCCCTTCTGCCGCAACACCCGCAACA
>DMPD01000113.1 GCA_003456125.1 Cyanobacteria bacterium UBA8156
TCTATCCGAAACGACTATAACCCGAGTATTCCCTCAAAACACAATCAAGCGATCGCCCTCAACCCTTTGGATGGCGATCGCTTCAGTCGCTGTCAATCTTGAAAACAGCAACCAGCCTGCAGCAGTCAAACTCTGGCATGCTTTGTGTGTCCCCACAACCATGCGCCCAGTTAGGGGCTTCCGCAGATGCAAGGGTTTGGCGGACGCTGCTCCCTAAAAGTGAAAAGGAATGCACAGTAGGGGGAGCAAAGAAAAGGCGATCGTCCACGGAATTGGGCTGGCTTCGGGGGGCGGACTATCGGCCAAGAGGGCTTCGATGCGTTCGGTGAGGCGATCGCTGGCCCCTACGGTCACAGGCGAGGCTTGCCAGCCGGCGGTTTGCAACAGGGCTTCGGCCAGCACCAGCGGCGAGACTTTTTGAGCCGCGAGGCGATCGGCCCGCAATTCCCGCAACAACAACAATTCTTGCCACAGTTCTGGGGTTTGGGGCAACCACCGGCTGCACCACCGCAACCATCCCAACCAGAAAAACCAAAAGGTGTCTCGGTATTGGGCGTGGGCCCGCTCATGCCACAACACAGCCGTCAGGTGTTCCGCGTCTAAGCACTGCTGCAAGCCCGTAGCCACCACGGTCTGCGAGTGCCAAAACCCCATCTGGGCTGCAAAGGGCACCTCGCTGGGAATTTCCCGCACCGGGCCAAACCCCGGCACCGTGACTTCGGGGTGTTGCTTCAAGCGGCGCACGGTGCGCCCCCCCTGCCAGCCCAGATACCCCAAGCCGGCCCCGGCCGCCAGCCAGACCCCTCGGGCCAACCAAAAGCTGATGGGATCGCCCATTTGGCCGGTGGGCCCCATCCAAATCACGGCCATGGCCGCCATCAAGATGAACAACGGTGGTGTCACCAACTGGGCTAGCGCCCGTCGCCAGCGTTGCCCCCAAGCACCGGTTGCGGTCACCGGATAGCAGCGAATCCCCCAAGCCAAACCCAAGGCCAGGGCTAAAACCACACCGTGCATCATGGCTGTTGTTCCCGCAACGTCCGCAACCGTTGGGCGATCGCCTCGAACTGCTCCAGGCTGGGCCGATCCAATTCGTCGGCGAAGGCGGCCACCACATCGGGATTGCTCACCGCCAAAAACTTTTGCAGGCGATCGCGGGCTTCCAGGGTCTGGGCTTCTTGAGCGTTGACCTTGGCATACCAGTGGAGGATACGCCCCCGCTTGGTAAAGTCCGTCCAACCCTTCTGCCGCAGGCGCTGCAACACCGTCATTACCGAAGCGCTGGTCAGCTCGCGGTTAGGGTCGGCCAACAGGCGATCGTGGATTTGGCGCACGGTGGCCGTGTGCAGTGTCCACAGCAATTCCAGGATTTCCCGCTCTAGGGGCCCCAAGGAAAGTTTTTCAGGTCGATGTCCCATTACAGCCAGTTTCCTACCAAACTAAAGGCGCTCCAGAAAAACGGATGCCGCAAATCTAGGGTACCCGCTACCGGCACGGCGAGGGCACCCAAACCCCGTACTCCCGTAAGCTGACCGTTGGCCACCCGAATTTGCCCCCGCAACATTTGTTGCTGGATGTCCTGCAGGGCGATCGCCTTGGTTCGACTCTCCTGCAATTCCTGGTAAAACCCGAGGGTGAGGGGCACGGTACCGGCATCGGAAACCGCCCACAACGATGCCAACACGCTGCGCACCCCTTCCTGTAACGCCATCCCCCCCAAACCCAAGCCGGGGCCCACCGCTGTCTGGCAAGCACTCAGCACCAGCAATTCCACTTGGGGGCTATCCAAGTTGAGATTGGGGATTTGGGCAATGGGCAACCGCTCGTTCCAGAGTTGAATAAACGCCCCGTCGGCGGTGGTGCCGGTGAACTGGGCGTGGGTAGCCAAGTGCACAATGCCAAACCGATTTTGTTGCCGTTGTTGTTGCAGGGTCTGCACCGTCACCGGCTCATTGAGGAACACGTCGCCGGTCGCTTGGGCCACCGTTCGCACCTCAACAGGCACCGCCGGCAAGGCACCAAAGCCCCCCATCGCTTCGCTGATGCCCATGGCCAACACCCGATTGTTTTGGCGATCGCGTTCCTGTAGCCGGGTCAGGCTCAAAGCAGGCAAACTGGCGATCGCATATTCCTCGATCAAAAATTGCCGGCCGTTGTGCAACACCGCCGGGGGCACCGAGCGCAATTCACCGCTCATCACAAACACCAAGGTTTCAATTTGGCGTTTTTTGAGTTCGGCATCGATCGGGGCCATCAGCAACCGATGGAGTTCCTGGGCCGGCATCAGATAATCCTGAGAAGTGGGATCGAGCAAGTCGCTGCGCAGGGCCGCCACCAGTTCCGGGACTTGGTTGGGGCGCAAGTCGTAACGAATCCGCAGGAAAGGAGTGCCTTTGGTCTGCGGTGGAATTACCAACACTTCCAGGCGATCGCCCACCAGCGTGGGGTAGACCAAAGCCGTGACGCTGCGGGTACGTTCGGAAATTTCCGCCAGCTCATTTTGGGCTTGAATCAAGGAAAGAATCCGCTCGGCTTTGGGTTGCCCCCCGAATTGCCGGGCTTCGGCCACCAAGCTGGTCTCGATGTCCAAAAACTTGCGCTCGATGACGGCCGGCACGTCTTGCCCCACAAAAGCCACCCGCAAGGGAACAGGCTTCGATGGTGGCTGGAGAGTCTCCGGATTGGATAGGGATGCAGGCGCGGGCGTAGGGGCTGGGGTGGGAGCCGGTG
>DMPD01000365.1 GCA_003456125.1 Cyanobacteria bacterium UBA8156
TTAATTAAAATGACTATATAGTTGACGCGCTCTCGGATAGCCCGCCTTTGTTCGTCACGAATTGGCACTTTGCGCAGCGAGCATTGCATTGATATGGGTAAAAATACGGTCTAGCTCTCCAATCGCATCCAATTCGGCAATCTCATCGGGAGTGAGCTGGTCAAATTTTTCCTTTTCTAGCAGGTTTTCCATTCGTAGCTGAAGAGATTCACTGAATTGGAACAAACTCCAATCTCCAACTTTTTCAAGTTGAATCTCGTGGATCCAAGAAGATGGTTTGTTAGGAGTTGTAACCATTTGACCCTCGGCGAACCAAGTTTTTGCAAACCAACCTATATCGACCAGGTGCGTCTCCATACTCGTTGTGCTGTTCCCGTATGGGATTTCAAGCATTTAGCTTGATTCCGATAGGTGGCACCTCTGACACCCTTTTGGGACAAATCATCTAAAACCCAACTAAAACGTGGCTCCCACCAACGGTTTTTCCGGGATGGCGGTGTAGTTGGTTACCAGGTGGCGAAATTCTTCCCCATCGAGGGTTTCTTTCTCCAATAGCTCTTCCACCAGGAAATCAACCAAGGGTCGATGCTCCTGCAGGATGTGTTTGGCTTTGGCGTAGCACTCCAGGGCGATCGCTCGGACTTGGCGATCGATCCGGCGGGCTAGGTCTTCCGAGTATTCGCTGGTGGGCATCAAATCCCGCCCCAAAAACACCTCGTTGTTGGGGCTTTCCCATGCGGCCAACCCCAGTTCGGTCATCCCCAACTGCGTGACCATGAGCCGGGCCAAGCGCGTCACCTTTTGCAAGTCGCTGCCGGCACCGTCGTCCACTTCTTCCCGACCAAAGACGACTTCTTCGCAGGCGCGGCCCCCCAGGGTCGCCGTAATGATGTCTAGGATTTTGGCCCGGGTCTCCAAGCCCACCTCTTCATCGGGCAAGCTGGCGGAAAAGCCCATGATGCCCCCCGATCGCGGCACGATGGTCACCTTATCGAGGGGATCGGTGTTGGGCAGCAGGGTTTGCAGGAGGGCGTGGCCCACCTCATGGTAGGCCGTTTTGCACTTTTCGATGCTGTCGATGAGGGGGCGCTTCGGCATCCCCACCTTGACCCGATCCAAGGCATCGGCGATTTCGAGGTTGCCGATGGCGCTCTTCTGCCGCCGTGCCGTCAAAATCGCCGCTTCGTTCAACAGGCTGGCCAGATCGGCGCCCGCCAGACCCGGAGTGCGCCGGGCAATGGTTTCCAGGGAAACGCTGTCCTCCAGCTTTTTGTTGCGGGCGTGAACCTTCAAGATTTCCAGTCGCCCTTTGTAGTCGGGGTAGTCCACCAAAATTTGGCGATCGAACCGCCCGGGCCGCAGCAGGGCCGTATCCAGGACATCGGGGCGGTTGGTGGCAGCAATCACGATCACGCCGGTGTTGCCCTGAAACCCATCCATTTCCGTCAGCAATTGGTTGAGGGTTTGTTCCCGTTCGTCGTTGCCGCCGCCAATGCCAGCCCCCCGTTGCCGACCGACGGCATCGATTTCATCAATGAAGACAATACAGGGGGCATTTTCTTTGGCCCGCTGAAACAGGTCGCGGACGCGGGAGGCCCCCACCCCCACAAACATTTCTACAAACTCGGAACCGGAGAGCGAGAAGAACGGCACGCCGGCCTCCCCGGCGATCGCCCGGGCCAGGAGGGTTTTGCCGGTACCGGGGGGGCCCACCAACAGTACGCCCCGGGGAATTTTGGCCCCCACCGTTGTAAACCGATCCGGCTCCTTCAAAAACGTAACCACTTCCTGCAGTTCTTCTTTGGCGGATTCCACACCGGCCACGTCATCAAAAATCACGCCGGTTTTGGCTTCTGGCGAAAACCGCGCCCGCGATCGCCCGAAATTGAGGGTTTGGGGGCCACCGGCTCCATTGCTCAACCGCCGCAGCACAAACACCAGCAACCCCAACAACAGTACAGGCAAAAAGAGGGCGCTGCCGACTTGTACCACAGGGGAAGCCTGCCGGGGGGCTTTGACGCTGATATCCACCTGCCGCTGGCGCAGACGTTTAATCAACTCGCTGTCCCGCCCGGGAAAATCTACCGCCATGCGGGTGCCGTCTTTGAGTTCCACCACCGCCGACAGGCCGTTGCTTTCGATATCGACCCGCTTGACCTGGTCGTTTTGGAGATTGACCAAAAATTCACTGTAAGGTTGTTTGGTCGGTGCCGTTTCGGCCCGCAACGCCGGTGCCCAAACGTAGTTTTGACCAGCCAACACCGCCAACACCAACAGCCGCCACAGCGCTTGGGTGCCGATCATTTTTTTCCGGTTTTGCCGGCGGCGGGGGTACCGGGAGCGGGCCGAATCTACGGGTTTCACAATCGGTCGTCTCATGGGAGAATAGCTATCCTTTAGTTTAGTCTACGGAGTTGGCGCGGCGGTTTTCCCCTACCCCCGTGACCCATTCCGACTCTGAATTGGTCTCTTGGATTGGTCTTTTTGTTGGGTTTTAACTGCGCTCCATTATGTCCGACACTCCTCCTACCAAACCGTTGCCGCCGCGAATTGTTTCGGTAACCCCGCCGAAGTCCAGTTTACCGGAGGTACCGCCCGCTCCCAGTACTGCGTCCGTACCCAGTGCTGTCCCCCCGGCACCGCTGTCCCCTGTGGTGGAAGCATCCGTCCCTGCATCTGTAGCCGAACCGGCGGCGGCATCGGTACCCCCGGTTGCGAATCCCGCCCGTCCGGCACCGGCGGTGTTTTCCAGCGAAGATTTTGCCCATGCCCTGGAAGGCTACGCCTATCGGTTTGAACCGGGTCAGGTGGTGACCGGCAAGGTGATTGAGGTGGAACCCCAGGGCGTTTATGTGGATATTGGCGGCAAAGCGCCGGCGTTTTTGCCTTTGGCGGAGGCGGTGCTGCGGGGCCACGACCCGGCCACGGTGTTTGCGGTGGGTTCCGAACACCGCTTTGCCGTCGATCGCGATCGCGATGGGGAAATTTTGCTTTCCATGCGGCGGTTGGCGATGGAGGAGGCCTGGGAAAAGGCCCAGCAGTGCCTCGATGCGGGGGAAGTGGTGGAGTGCCGGGTGGTGGATCACAATACCGGTGGGGTGGTGGTTAGTTTTCAGGGTTTGCGGGGGTTTGTGCCCCGTTCCCATTTGGTGGACCGCGGGGATTTGGAAAGTTTGAAGGGGCAACGGTTGCCGCTGGTGGTGTTGGAAATCGACCGGGAGAAGAAGCGGTTGGTGTTGTCCCACCGTAAGGCCAGCCAGACGTCGGCGTTGCGTCAGTTCCAGAAAGGGACGTTGGTCAGCGGGACGGTGACCAGTTTGCGGACGTTCGGAGCGTTTGTGGAGGTGGGGGGCACCTCCGCCCTGCTGCACATCCGCGAGATTACCCAAAAATTTGTCCCCAATGTGGAGTCGATTTTCAAGGTGGGAGACCCGGTGACGGCAGCCGTCTTGGATGTGGACGAGTCCCGGGGCCGTATTGCCCTATCGACCAAAATTTTGGAGTTGCATCCGGGGGAATTTCTGGAAAATCGGGAAACGGTGTTTGCTCAAGCCGAAGAGCGGCTGGCGAAAAACGTCTCGAAGTTGTGGGATGCCTGAGATTCTCTGCCTCAGCAACGGCCATGGCGAAGATGAGGTGGGGGCTCGGCTGGCGGTGGCGTTGCAAGAGCGGGGATACCCGGTACAGGCCCTGCCGATGGTGGGGCGGGGCGACGCTTACACGAAACGGGCGATCGCCTGTTGGGCCGAATTTCAGCATCAACCGCCGTCGGGGGGATTTTCGCGGATGGGGGGGCAACCCCTCTGGGCAGATTTGCGCCACGGTTTGGTGACCGCCACCCTGCAGCAGGTGGGGGCGGTGTGCCGGTTTGCCCGGCAGGGGGGCTGGGTCTTGGCGGTGGGGGATGTGGTGCCCCTCATGGCGGCTTGGTGGGGCGGGGGGCCCTATGCGTTTGTGGCGACGGCGAAATCGGAATACTACTGGCGGGATGAGGCCGGGGTGTTGCCGGGGCAGCGTCCCCCCTGGAGCGGCTCGGAGTTTTATCCGTGGGAGCGGTGGTGGATGGGACACCGCCGCTGTCGGGCGGCTTTTGTGCGCGATCGCCTCACGGCCCAACACCTCCAGCAACGCTTTCGGTTGGCGGTGTACGGTTTGGGGAACCCCATGATGGACGATTTACCCCCCGGCGAACTGCCTTTTCTCGGCGGGGAATGGGTGGTGGCGTTGCTGCCGGGATCGCGCCCGCCGGAGGCCTACCGCAATTGGGAACGGCTGTTGTTGGGGGCGGGTTTTTTGTTGGAAGCGTTTCCCTATCCCCTGCGGCTGGTGGCGGCGTTGGCCCCGGCCCTCGACCTGGAAACCCTGACGGCGGCCCTGCAACGGGTGGGTTGGCAAGCGGTGGATGCCCTCACCTATCGTTGGAGCGGCGGAACGTACCTCCACCTGGTGCGCGATCGCTTTGGCCCCTGTCTCCACGCCTGCCATTTTGGCTTGACGGCTGCCGGTACCGCCACCGAACAATTGGTGGGATTGGGCAAACCGGCGATCGCCTTGGTGGGTCAGGGCCCCCAGTTCAATCGTACTTTTGCCCTAGCCCAGGGCCGCTTGTTGGGGCCTTCCATTCGGATTGTGGAAGAACCCCGGGCGATCGCCCAAGCGGCCCTCGCCATGTTGGCGGACCCCGACTACTTTCAGATGGTCATGGCCAACGGCCGGGAGCGGATGGGGGAGCCGGGGGCGACCACCCGCATTGTGGATCGGCTGCTGCAAGCGATGGCCAGGCCCAAAAGCCAGCCCTAATCTGCCTTCGTTGGGGCTTTTTTCTCTTGCACCACCATCAGCGAGCAAGGGGAGTTGTGCAACACGTAGTTGCTGGCGCTGCCCAAAAAGAACTCCGCCAGCCCCGAAATGCCCCGCCGGCCCATCACGATCAAATCGGCATCTACGGTGGCTGCCACTTCGCAAATGGTGCGGCCCGGACTACCGGCATTTTGGGTAAATTCCGCCGTCACCCCTTGGGCGATCGCCTCCCGCACCAAAGACCCCAGCAGTTCTTCGCCCTGACGCTCGAAGGCACTCCAAGCTTCTTTGTAACGCTCCATCAACTCGTCGTAGAGGGCGGGGTAGTGATCCAACGTCGTGATGCCGTAAAAACCGGGGCTGGCTTCTTCTTCGGGCGACAAGACGTGCAACAACATCAAGCCGGCGCGATGGGCTTTGGCTACCTGCAGCGCTTCGTCAAAAATTCGACGGTAGGATACGCTATCCACTGCTGCCAATACTTTTTGAAACATGGCTTGACCCTCAGGCTGTGCTTTCTTACTTTACGCTTGGCGTGGCCCCTTGCCCCCCCGCCGTGAAAAAATTACATGTTTGCCAACTTGCGGGTGCGGGGGGCAATGGTGCGGCCCGATACCCCAAAACATTGGGCGGCTTGGGTCATTGTCCAATGTAGGGTACGGAGATTCCCTGCGGCCAGTCGCCCCGGGTGCGTCAGGGCTGGCACCGCCAAAACCCGGATAATTTCTTGGGCGATCGCCTTGGCCAGCAGGGGCGGTACTGAGTTGCCAATCTGGCGGAAGCCATGCCATTTGGTGCCGTGAAAGCCAAACCAATCGGGGAAGGAATGGAGACGGGCCGCTTCGCGGACGGTGATGCAGCGGGGCTGAAATGGGTGGATGGGGCGGGGGGAGGTAAACGCCCCCCGGTTGCTGGGAGTGCCGGCCCGCAGGGTATTGCAGATGCCGTTGGGATCGAGCCGCAAAAACCGGCTGATGGGTTCCACTTGACCGACGGGGGTTGCCCGAAACCGCTGGATGGAGGCTGCGCTGTGCCGGGTACGCCCACTCGCCGTCAACCATGCCGGGTTCCACGTCCGCTCGTAGGCCCAATCCTCCTCCCATCGTTGCTGACCACGCATCACGGCGGCATAGGTGCTGCCGGGTTCGCCGTAGGTGGCTGGGCACCCATCCTGGTGCCACAATTCCGGGTACTGCTCAATGTCGGGCAAATCGGCGATCGCCTCCCAAACGGTAGGGGTGCGGGGGAAGCTGCCATGGGTGCTGTCGGGGGGCTGGGGGTAGGCCGGCAACGGCAAATCAGCGCGACACCCCAACAAAAACAAGCGCTCTCGGTTTTGCGGTACGC
>DMPD01000110.1 GCA_003456125.1 Cyanobacteria bacterium UBA8156
CAATGCTCCGACCACATCACCCCAAACATCCCCAATTCGGCGCGATTGGGTTCCCGCCCCAGCCGTTCGCAGACCAGGGCATACTCCGCCAGCGTCAGACCCTCTGCCGCCAACATCTCAGGGGAAAAAGCAGCCATGAATTTTTGGGAGAGACCAGCACTTCAGCTTATCACGGCACCAACCCCAGGCCCCCCCACCAAACAACGGTGTACGTCCAGCTAGCGCCAGGCAGCCCAATTCACATTAAAGATGGAGGTACCAGGGAAAGCCGTGGGGTTGCCGGAGCGTTCCAAACGCTGGCGCAACCGAGCCAACTGGGGATTGAAGCGGGGCAGGTTTTCCACCAGTTGAAAAGGGGCGATATTTTCCCGAAAGGCAAAATCGATCGCCGTACCGGCCGCCACCCCCGACGACCATTCAAAGGAATGCACCCGGTAGGCGGCGGCAGCAATGTGGCTGGTGGCAATGCTTTTGCCCGCCACCAACAGGTTATCCAGGTTTTGGGGAATCAGGGCCCGCAACGGAATTTGGAAGGGATAGGCCTGACCCTGGCCGAAGCGCTCCCCTTCCCGTTCCTGATTGCCCGGCTTTTCCACCGGATATTCCGCCATGCACGGGTGGAAATCGATCGCGTAGTGGCCAATTCCCACCGCATCGGGGTAAATGGTCGAGCGGGTACGGCGGGTCGCTTGCTCGGGAGTGATTTCCCCCCGCAAAACCGCTGCCCGTTCCAAATTGGTCAGCTCGGCCCGCAGCCGACGGTAGGCCCGCGGCGGCAGGTTTTCCCGGTAAAAAGGATCGCTGAAATCCCGGCGGGAGATGTCCAATTCCCAAATCGTAAACCCCTCTGGATGGCCCCAACTGGGCCGACCGATGATGCGGCGACCTTCCCGGATGTACGGGTATTTGGAGAGGCCGTGGGCCGTGCCCATGGGGCTATCCACACCCCGCAAATACGTTAGGTTGGGATAGGGCTTTTTCACGCCGTCCCCCAACTGGGAATCGGTGGTGCCGGTGGCCAACCAATAGAAAAACCCTTTGGCATGAAGCTCCCCCGCCGCCAAGCTCTCTACCCGCAGCCCCCCTTGCCAGCCCCCCGGCGCGAGTTGGCCGGTAGCCCGCAACTGCTCCCGATTCAGGATGAGGTTATCGCGGAAGGTGCCGGGCCGGTAATCGTTGCCCCACGTCCAGTTTTGCATGGAGATATCCCCCACCACGATCGCATCGTCCCGTTTGAAATCGGCGAAGGGAAAATTCTCAAACCGTTCGGGGGTGGGGGTAAAAATCCGCCGGTAGGTGAACACCAACGGAAAACTGGCCAGGCGGGTCAACTCGTAGCTGTAGTAGGGGGCAAACCGGGCGTAAAAATCCGGCACGGTATGCACTTGGGGTGTGGCCGTCGCCGCCATCGCAAAGGTGTAGGTAAACCCCTGAGTACAAAATTCGTCCCCGGTCGCACTGGAGGAAGAAGGTTCTAGGTGCGATCGCCGATCGATGCCCAGGCGATGGGGCAAATCCAACAACCCAATCAGTTCGCCGGTTTCGGTGGCCTCAATCACGTACCAGGGATGGGGTTGGGCCGCCCCCAACGGCTGCAATCGGAGAATGGTCTTTTGGAAATTCGCCGAGTCTTCGTAGCGGTAGGCCTCCGGCAACACCTGGGAGAGGGGCAAAACGTTGGGTTCCTTGGCCCGATGGGCAATGGCGATCGCCCCGGTAATCGCGCTGCCTTGCACCGTCATATCTTTAATGACGGTGTTGGGCAACCAATGCAATTTCCCGCCCCCTTTGCGTTCGGCATCGCGGAGCATCGCTAACAAAATTTCGTGGCCGTCCCTGGGAAAGAAGCAGGAAGCACTGACCCAACAGCCCCCCGGATTTTGGCGGCCGTAGCGCTCCCGGATGCGATCGCGCAATTCGCGGTAGCCGCGATCGAAAAACAACCGCTCCCGCTGGGTCGTCCGTTCGTCCAAAGCCGAAGTGCCCTGGGCGGAGATTTGCCCCCCCAACCAATCGGTAATTTCCGTCAGGCAAACGGTGCGGCCGGCCAACAACGCTTCGTAGGCCGCGCCGCTGCCCGCCAAGCCGCCCCCCACGATCAGCACTTCGCAATTGACCGTGCGATCGATGCGCGGCGGGGCGGCGATCGCCCCACCCGCCCCACTCAAACCCACCAACACCGCTGCCACCATGCCCTTCATCGATTACCTACCCCAAGCCTCGAACCATCCTATACCCCAAGGTACCGGTGCTATCCTAGAAATTGCCCATCACGTTGGCCAAACCATGGGATTTCTCGTCAGCCCGCGCCGACACATTCACGACGATAGCGACGTTTTCTACCCCACCCGAGACGACGAACCTTTGGCGGAAACCACCCTCCACGCGGATGTGATTCTCGCCACCGTCACCGCCCTGCGCAACCATCTGCGGGAAACCGCCCACGGGCGATCGCCCGTGGTGTTGTGCGACCAATTTGTGTACTACGCCAAAGGCTTTCCGACCCTGCGGGTGGCCCCCGACATTGCCGTATTGTTTGGCGTGCCTCAAATTCCCTACGAAAACTACAAAATCTGGGAAACGGAAGTGGTGCCCAGCGCCATCTTTGAAATCTCTTCGGCCGCCACCCAAGAGCGCGATCGCCGCGAGCAAAAAGCCCTGTACGAGCGGTTGGGGGTGAACGAGTATTGGCTGTTCGATCCCAAAGGAGAATGGATTGCCGAGAAGTTATTGGGGTACCGGCTCCAACCCACCGCCGATCCCGTGTATGAACCCATCCCGGACGGCCGCAGCGAAGCCCTGGGTCTGCAATTGGTGGTGGAAGGGCCAAGCCTAGGACTCTACCGTTTGGACACCAGCGAAAAACTGCTCGATCCTAGCGCCCTGCACGAAGCCCTCAAGCGGGAAAAAGCCCGGGCCGAGCAGGAAAGGCTGCGGGCGGAGCAGGAACGGGAACGGGCCGATCGCCTGGCCCAGGAATTGGCGGCCTTGAGGCAGCAATTGGGAGGAAACAGCTAATGTGGTCGGTGGTGATTCCTACCTACAACCGGTTGCCGATCCTCGAAAAATGCCTGCGGGCGTTGGAAGCGCAGCAGTTCGATTGCCCCTACGAGGTGGTGGTAGTAGACGACGGCTCCACCGATGGCACCGTAGACTTTTTGCGGAAAAAAGCGGCGGAGTTTCCCCATGTGCGGTTGTTGCAGCAGGAACACGGGGGCCCCGCCGAAGCCCGGAATCGGGGGGTAGCCGCCGCCCAGGGGGATACGATTGTGTTCATCGACAGCGATCTGGTGGTGTTGCCGGACTTTTTGGCCGCCCATGCCGCCGTCTTGGGGGAAGACTCCCGGGCCTTTACCTATGGCAGCGTGATCAACACCTGCAATTTTGCCGATCCCACCCAAGAACCCTTCAAACTCACCGACTGGTCGAACGCTTATTTTGCCACCGGCAACGTGGCGATCGCCAAGCACTGGTTGGAAGCAGCCGGTTTGTTTGACACCACCTTTCGGCTATACGGCTGGGAAGATTTGGAGTTGGGGGTACGCCTCAAAAAACTGGGATTGACCCTGCGGCGCTGCCCCCAAGCGGTGGGTTTTCACTGGCACCCCCCCTTTGATTTAAGCCAGATGCCGGCTTTGATCGAGCGGGAACGGCAACGGGCCCGCATGGGTGCCTTGTTTTATCAGAAACATCCCACCCTGAATGTGCGCTTGATGATTCAGATGACCTGGTTGCACCGGGTGTTGTGGGGTCTGCTGAGTTTGGGGGGCACCCTCAACGAAAACACCCTGCACCCTTTTCTGGCTTGGCTCATTGCCCAAGGAAAATCCCAATGGGCGTTGGAGGTAGCCCGTATTTTTCTGAACTGGTACGGCGTGCAAAGCGTCTACACCGCATACCGCGAACTCACGGCCCCATCCCCATGATCCCAATCCTTGCACCTCCCCCCACCGCATCGCCCGTCCTCACCCCGGTGCTCATTTACGAATTGCCGCGGACGCCGGCCCCCCGTCTCAGCC
>DMPD01000046.1 GCA_003456125.1 Cyanobacteria bacterium UBA8156
ACTTGTTCTCTCTATCCCTAATTCTAGCATCTGTCTTTTGTCCTAAGTATTATGGCAATTGCTATAGCTAGGGCAAATTTGGTTTCCACGCGGCAAAAAATTCCCCTCCTGGGGAGGGGTAGCCTGACGGAGTGGTAAACCACCCTCCAGAGAGCCGCCTCTGGCTCCTCCAAAGAAGGGGAACCAAGAAAACCAACCCAGATAACACCGAGATAACTAGGACATCTGAAGGGTTGCAGCCTGGATCTGCATGGTCTGGAAAATACTCAAAAAGCCATTGGCCCGGGATGGGGTCAAACTGACGGCGAGCCCGGTCGCAGCGAGAAAGTCGGCGGGCAGGTTGACAATGACTTGGGGAGGCAATCCAGCCAGCGCCACGCAGAGAAAGCCGACGAACCCTTTGACGATCAGGGCATCTGCTTCACCGGCGTAGCTAACCGTGCCGTCGGGAGTAAGCTGAGCTTCGATGTACACTTTGGACACACAGCCCGGCACCCGATTGGCTTCGGTACAGCGTTCGAGGGGCAAGGGGGTCACCTTCTTGCCGTAGTGGATCAACTGTTCGTAGCGTTGTTTGTCATCGGTGAGTTTTTGCAGACGGGTGATGGTTTTGACCACGCTTTCGGGCAGGTTATCCATGGCGGTTCTGGGAGAGCATTAAGGGACGAGGGCTTGAGCAAGGGTGCGGGCCAGTTTGCCCATGGGGTAGGCGGTGAGTTGGGGCAGCGAGACCCACTGCCCGCCGTAGCCGCTGGTGGTGCTGATAGCCCGATAGGCGCGCACCCGCAGCCGGCGATGGCTGTAGGCATGGTTCACATCCGCCAGATGGGGCCCCAACTCCAAGGTTAGCCCAAAGTCGGCTGCAAAGGTCGGGAGGTAGGCTGTGGGCACAACGGTGCGATCGGGGACTTCACAACTGGGGAATTCCCATGTTCCCCCCAATAATCGACCAGATGCCGGCCAGAGGCCCACCCGATCGCCCCACCAGGGGACGATCGCCAGGCGATGCTGGAGGGGGACGGTCGGCCGGGGCTTGGCAATGGGCCGGCGATCGCCGCGGGTCTGGCACAAACCGACCAAGGGGCAGCGATCGCACTGGGGGCGGCGGGCCGGGCACAACGTCGCCCCCAAATCCATCCAGGCTTGGTTGGTGTCGCCGGGGCGTTGGGGGTCAAGACAGGCCTGGGCCAGACGCTGCACGGTGGAGCGATCGGGGGTATCGATGCCAAATACCCGACAGATCAGCCGGCGCACGTTGCCATCGACAGCGGCGATGGGTTCTGCCAAAACAATGGCGGCGATCGCCGCGGCGCTGTAGGGGCCAATCCCCGGCAATTGTTGCCAATCGGCGGCGGTTTGGGGCCAAGTTCCCTGTTCCTGCAAGCGGTGGGCAGTGCAGTGGAGTTGACGGGCGCGGGTGTAGTACCCCAAACCTTCCCACTGCTGCAACACAGCGATGAGGGGGGCTTGGGCCAAGGTCTCTACATTGGGGAACCGGGCTAACCACCGTTCGTAGTAGGGAATCACCGTTTCCACGCGGGTTTGCTGCAACATCACTTCCGAAATCCAGATGGCGTAGGGATCGGTGGTGTGTCGCCACGGCAAATCCCGCCGGTGCTGGTCGTACCAAGCCAACAGGTTTTGCCGGATTTGCGTTTCAAAAGTCATCGGCGATCGCATCGGTAGACCAAGGCTGCCATCCTGACCAGCAGGTCGGATCGTCGTGAATCACCACAATGGTTTGGGGCAAAGTCGTCCAGGCCTGGGCCAAGCGTTCGCTAGCTTCGGCCGAGAGAGACCACCGCGGGCGATCGCCCAACAGCACCGGCGGTTCGAGGGCCAGGGCCCGCACCCAGGCAATTTGCTTTTGCTGCTCCCGCGATAGGGCCAAGGGCGACGCCCCCCAAACCGCCGACGGTAGGCCCAAACGCTCGGCCCAAAGTTCCGTCCGGTGCTCGATCTCTGCGGGCGAGATTCCCCGCAACTGCAACGGATAGGCGATCGCCCGGCGCGCATCCATCCCCAAGAGGTCCGGCTCGGGCCCCACCCACACCACCAACCGCCGCCAGTCATGGGGAGCCATTGCTGCTGCCGGTTGGCCTTGCCAAGACAATTCGGGATACGGTGAACCCAACCAAGCCAACCGCCGCAGGCAATCTCCGTTGTTCACCCAATAGCGATCGCCCGGTGCCAACACCTGACGACGGTGGTCATCGTACCAACTCAGCAAAACCTTGACCGCCAACCCCTGGGGTATACTGCCATTAGCCCGTTACGAACGCAAGCCATGGCCGAGTACCAACGCATTGAATACACCATCGACCGCAACGGCAAAATCACCGAACGGGTACTGGGGGGGCAAGGTACCAACTGTTTGGCCACCACCGCGGCGATCGAAGCCGATTTGGGCACCGTCACCCACCGGGAACTGCTCCCGGAATACTACGAAAACTCCGAGCTGCTCACCGTGGATACCCCCCTCGAACAGCACACATAGAGCAGGGGAATGCTGACCAGGCTCCACATTCAAAACTTCACGGTTTTTCCCAATGCCGATTTTCATTTTTCACCGTATAGTCGTTTCGGATAGAA
>DMPD01000045.1 GCA_003456125.1 Cyanobacteria bacterium UBA8156
ACTGCACCAGGGTGCGATCGCAGGTGAGGGTAACAACGGTTTTGGCTTGGGCGCGCACCTCCAAAAAGGTGCCGCCGTGCCGAATCCACATCTTGCCTTCGACAGGGGTCAAGGTTTCGAGGTCGGGGAGGTTCTCCCGAAAAGTCAAAACCACCGTGCCTTGGGGGGCCCGGGCAATCTGCGGAATGTAGAGACGATCCATGGCACACCTAGGGAGAGAGAGATGCCGGCTGAATCACCAAAATCCGGTGGGGTTCCTTGCCGGTACTGAACGTTTCGAGGTCGGCCGCTTCACTCACCCAAAGATGCACCAACCGGCGGTCGGCGGCCGATAGATTTTCGAGGGAATAAGGTTCGCCTGTGCTGCGAACTTGGGCGATCGCCTGCTGGGTCAGCACCTCCAGCTCGGCTTGGCGACGGGCTCGATAGCCGTTCAATTCTACGGAAAACGCCGGTGGGGAATCGGGAAATTGAACGGCGATCGTCGCATTTAGAAGGTGTTGAATGGCATCCAGGGTCGCTCCATCCTCCCCCAACAGCGCCGTAACTTGCAACGGCGATAGGTCGACGCTATCAATCTCTAGCCAGATGTCGGGGGTGTGGGGCAAAACCTTGACCCCTGTCCCCATACCCATCCGCGCCAACAGTTCCGTCAGCCAAGTTTGGGCCGCTTCCACCACCATGGCTAGTCCTTCTTCTTTTTCCCCGGTTCAAAAGGCAACGTTTCCGGCGAGCGCTTCACCTTCTCGGTTTTGTCGACCTTCTTCTCAGCCACCACGGTCTTGACAGGAGCAGTCGTCGCCGTTTGCAGAGCCGGCGTAGCTTGCCAACCATCCACAATTTTCTGGAGGTTTTCGGGCAAAGGCTCTTGCGCCACCAAGAAAGCCTGGGCAGTCTGAAACATGTTGGCAATTAGCATGTACATCAACACCCCCGCGGGCAAGGGGAAAAACAGGAACATCCCGGAAAAAATCACGGGGGTGAGCTTGTTGGTGAGCTCCTGTTGACTGGCTTCGGGGCTGCTGTTGGGCGCTTTGGGGGCGCTTCCCGAAATGTTTTGGTTCAAGTACAAACTCAGACCAAAACCAACAATCATCAGGGCAATATCCCAGTTGATGCTACCGTCCGGGTTGGTAACCCCCACTTTACCCAAGGCTTGCACAAACAAAAACCCTTTGTCGGCGGCCAAGCCCGGCACCGTTCCCTTCACCACCACTTTGCCGGGGGCGATCGCCTGGAGGGTGCCATCGACGCTAAATTCCACCAAATCCGCACCTTCGGTTACTTCCCACCGGGGGCTGAGGTTGGCTTCCGGGTGGTCTTGCTCCACCTCGGCCAGGGTTTTACCCGTGTTGGTCTGCAAATCCAAATGGGCGCTATCTCCGACCACCAACTCGGTACCGCGATCCACCGTGGCCCGCACTGGATAGTGCACGCGATCCGCCAGGTACAAGTTTTGCGGCGGACTGGCAAAGGGTTGGTGTTGCACCTGCGCCGCTTCGGCTGCGGGGTGAACCTGAAAAGTCAGGTTGTAATTGATATCCGCAAACGGCGACCCCCGGAGAGTTGCAAACAGCGCAAACAGGATCGGCATCTGCAACAGGGCCGGCAGGCAGCCGGACAAGGGATTGCCAAATTCTTGGTACAACTTGGAAACTTCTTCCCGCAGCTTCGCGGGGTCATCCTTGTATTTGGCTTGGATTTCCCGCTGCCGTTGTTGCATGATGGGATTCGCAATCTTCATGCGCCGCATGCTGCGCAATTGATTGGCACTCACCGGGAACAACAGCAGCCGCACCAGCAGCGTCAGGGCGACAATGCCCAGGCCGTAGCTCGGCACCAAGCTGTACACCCAATCCAGAAAGGGCAGCATAATGTTGCCGGAAAGGAATCCAATCCCGAAATCCATGGTTTCGACGACGCAATATTTCTTATTACCATACTACAGGGTTGGCGACCGGGGTGCGGGGTTCGGATTGGGCAAAGTGTTCACGAGCAGGTTTTCAGGAGTTAAAAACAATGGCTTGGTTGGATCGGCGGGGCCGGGTGCTGGGCAAGGTGAGTGTGCTGGATGTGGGCGCGATCGCCGTGTTGGTGTTGGCGGCTCTGGCGTTTTTTTGGGTACCGGCGAAGGGGGGGCAATCGGTGGCTCAATTGGCCGGTGGCACCAATCAACCGGTGGAATTTGACCTGATGGTGCGGGGTCTCGCGGTTCTGAAGCCGGAAGAGTTGCTGAAGGTGGGCGATCGTCCCAACCTGATGGTGCGCAACCAGCCCCGGGGTCAAGTGGAAGTCAAAGCGGTAACGGTGTTGGTGCCTCGGATTCCGGTGCCGACCTTGGATGGGAAGGTAACGGTGGTGCCCGATCCCCGGTTGGCGGAGTTGTACGTGCGGGATTTTGCCGTGACCCTGGCGGCCACGGCCACGGTCACCAGCGATGGGCTGGTGGCGGGAGGCGACAAAATCAAAATTGGGACGCCGGTGGATTTGGAGGGGCCCCGGTACGCGGTGCGGGGCAGCGTGATGGATGTGCGGTTTTAGGGGTCGTTTTTCCCTATAATGCTGGCCAGAGAAGCAGGAGAAAGCCATGACGGTGGCACCACCAAGCGAACGCTGGTTGCGGGCATGGGCCGCCGCGGCGGCTTGGGCATGGGGTGAACGGTATGCCCACACGGTGACCGATCTCGTTTGGCGCGAACCCGTTTTGGCGGCGCGGGTGGGCACCAGCGTGGTGCGCCGGGTCGAAATTGTGTTTGCGGATGGCCAACCCACGGCGGCGACGCTGGATGGGCAACCCACGGAAGTCACCCGGCAAAAGTACGCCCTTGCGGTTTTGATCCATTGGGCTCGCCATCCCGAGGTGCTGACGGTACGTCCTTCCCTGCGGGAGGCGATCGCCTCCCTGTCTTTGCCCCAAGCCCAGCAACTGTTGCAGGATTTAGCTGTACAGATTCCGGCCGTGGCGATCGCCCTAGAATCCTGCACGGAGCGCCTTACCCCTGAGCCAACCGTCGCATTACCGGTGGCTTGGGTATCGGTAGAGCCCATTTTGGGGGTCCCAGTGGCACCGCCGATCCTGAATTCGGTGCCCCAGGAGTCGCCGGCTCCTTTGCCTGCTGTGGAATGGGTGCCCGCCCCCCAGGACTGGTCACCGCTGGAACAAGCTCTGCTGCGTTTGGGGGCAGAGGCGTGGGAACCGGTGCAGGGTTTTTTGGCGGCCGGTCAGGTGCTAGAGGCTTGCCAATGGTTGGAGCGGCAAGGGATGCCCGCAGCCGCCGATGGGGTGTTGGCAGAAATTGTGTTGAGTATGGCCCAGCCCACCCTCCCTCCAGACCTGGTGGGGGAATTCCCGATCGCCCGGGCGGCGGTGGCCCAGGGCTGGAGCTACG
>DMPD01000221.1 GCA_003456125.1 Cyanobacteria bacterium UBA8156
AACCTGGATGGTTGACCCCAATCGCCAAACCATGACAAATCCTCTGTAGGTTCCAGTACAAAGGGTAGCACCAAAAGGCTGCAACGCCAATCTAGTAGAGATACCACCACCAGACTGAAATCTCTCACGGGCATGGTGCCGAATGGTGCTGGTTGAGAAGAAGAACACGGTGCCTACCCGTGTTTTTTGTTTTTTCGGCCAGGGATAGGCCATTCAGAGGCTTCTTGAGCAGGGACTGATCAACACCAAGAGTCCATCCAAGAAGCATCCAAGAAAACAGATCCGCAACAAAACACATTAAAAAACAAAACACATTAAAATGGGTCGTCTGGGATTCGAACCCAGGACCAATCGGTTAAAAGCCGAGTGCTCTACCGCTGAGCTAACGACCCAAAAAATCGCTTGCCAAGCATAGCATACTTTATTTTTCTAGATCTAGTTTATTCTTCTAGATCTAGGTTTTTTCCAGGGTCCGTCACGGGCTGCAATCGTGGCACAATTTGGGCACCTATGAGGCAAAGCCATGCCCAAACTCACCTTCAAGACCGTTTTTGCTTGGGGATTTCTAGGATTTGTGCCCCTATCGGCGATCGCCGACCATTGGGAGTGGGGTCCCTTGGCGGTCTTTGGGTTGTCGGCCCTGTCCATTTTGCCCCTGGCCTCGTGGCTGAGCACCGCCACCGAAGAATTGGCCGTGGTATGGGGCCCCAACCTCGGCGGTTTGCTGAACGCGACCTTTGGGAATGCCACCGAATTGATTGTGGCGGCGGTGGCCCTGCGGGCCGGGCTAACCGGCGTGGTCAAAGCCAGCATCACCGGCTCCATTGTGGGGAATTTGTTGCTGGTCTTGGGGTTGGCGGTCTTGTTGGGGGGGCTCAAATACAAAGAGCAAACCTTTGAATCGACCGTCGCCCGCTTAAACGCTTCCACCATGAACCTGGCGGTAGCCGCCATGGCTTTGCCCTCATTGCTGGGTTTTTTGTCCCCACAGATTGAGGTTAGTGGTGCCAGCGAACGGATTGCGGTGGGCACGGCGATCGTCGCCTTGGTTATGTACGCCCTGACGCTGGTGTTTTCGATGAAGACCCATGCTTATCTCTACGAAGCTGCCGTCGAAATGGAGGAAGAACCTGACCATAAGCCTTCGCTGCGTCTCTGGCTGGGGGTATTGGCGGTGGCCACCTTGGCGATCGCCTACGAATCCGAGTTGTTGGTGGGTAGTTTTGAGGTAGCCGCAAAGCAATTGGGGTTGACCCCCCTCTTTGCCGGTTTGATTGCCATTCCCATCATCGGTAACGCCGCCGAACACGCCACGGCGGTCACCGTCGCGGTCAAAAACAAAATGGAACTGGCGGTATCCATTGCCGTGGGCTCCAGCCTGCAAATTGCCCTGTTTGTGGCCCCGGTTTTGGTGTTGTTGGGGGCAGCGATCGGGCAACCCATGGACTTGAGTTTTAGCGCCCCCGAAATCGCCGTCGTGGCGATCGCCGTCTTGCTGGTCAACTCCATTGCCAGTGACGGTCGCTCCAATTGGCTGGAGGGGGCTTTGCTGTTGGGCACCTACAGCATCATTGGCGTTTCGTTCTACTTCTATCCCGTGGCCGCGATATAGATTGGGTGGGGCATCACGGGCTATACTTTATTAACATTGCAATTTGTTTCGATTGCTTGTTTCTTGCACATCTCTGTAACCACTTGTAATCAACCATGGCGAATTTTTTCCAGCGGCTGTTTGGTAAGAACGAAGACACCGGGGCGTACTATCTGGATGCAGACAGCGCCAAGACCTTTGGCGATGCGGCATTCATGCGGAAAGAAGTCACCATTCGGCGCACCTTCCCCAAAGAAAAAGCCGGGGAAGATGATGAAATCGTGGAGGTGGTGTCTTCGACCGATAAGCGAATTGTCGGCGAGGCGAACCCATCGCAACCACAGGCGGCCAAGATGGAGGCACCGCAACCCAAGGCGATCGCCAACGAGCGTGGCAAAGTGGATACCAATTTGGACATGTTCCGCCAGATGGCGAAGGACATGGGCAAGAAATAGGGATGTTATCCCGGGAGGGGCAGCCGCAACGTGGCTTGGGTGCCCTCTCCCAGCTTACTGGTGATTTTTAGGTGCCCCCCATGGTTTTCGGCGATCGCCAAGGCAATGGCCAGACCCAGACCCGTACGTTGTTGGTCTTCGGATTTGCGCCAAAACCGGTCGAAGATGTGGGGCAGATCACCAGGGGCAATGCCCACCCCCGTATCGCTCACCGTCACTTGCACAGCGGCGCCATCGTTGCTGACCGCCAGATGAACGTGGCCGCCAGGGGGAGTATAGGAAATCGCATTGCTGAGCAAATTCCCAAACAACCGGGCCAGGCCATCGCGATCGCCCATCACCAGGCAGGGCTCCTCGGCGGTCATCGACAGGTCGAGGCTTTTGGCTTGGGCGGCGGGTTCATACTCCTGAACCAGGGTCTGCACCAGGGCCGCCAAGTCGCAGGGTTGACGGGACGGGGGGGGCATCGGACTGTCGGCCCGCGCCAGCAAGAGCAAATCATCGAGGGTGCGGCTGAGGCGCCGGGAAATGCGTTCGATCGCCTCTAGGTGTTGTTGTTGGGGGGGAGACAACCCTTCGGGCGCAAACAGGGCCGCTTGGGCATTGGTTTGCAGGATGGCCATGGGGTTGCGCAGCTCATGGGAAGCGTCGGCGGCAAACTGCTGCAACCGTTCGTAGGACTCCCGCATCGGGGCGATCGCCAGGGTGGCCAACCCCCAGCTACAGAGGGCCACCACGGTCAGCACCGCCACCGAGCCCAGACCCAAGTCCACCACCAGTTCCGCGGCCGGTTTGGTCACCTCAAACCAGGGATGGCTCACCCGCAAATACCCCAGGATTTCCTGGTCGATTTTGATGGACTGGGTGAACTGCCGGAGGGGTTCACCGTGGTCTGGGTGCACCGTGAAATAGCCCAGGTGCAAAGGCACCGGACTGGGGGCCGGCAGGGTGCTAAACACCGGCCGGCCGTCGGCCGCAAACCATTCCACCTCGATCCGATCGTCCTCGCCGGTGGCGCTGAGGCCCCGGGGCCACCCTTGGCGATCGTTCCGAATCGAGCGCTCCAACACCTCTGCCACATGGGCGATCGTGTCGTCAATGCGCTCCACCAATGTCAGGCGGACATAGGCGTAAAATCCCGTGGCAAACAGCACCAGCAGCAGGGCGGTAATCAGACCGTACCAGAGGGCCAGGCGGAGACGGGCGGCCCGAAAGGCACTTTCAGCTCGACCAATTGGTGGGAGCATTGGCGGCGGTCGTGGTTTCCGGTCGATCCAAAATGGCGCGAATGCCTTCCATGGTGGCCGGGATGGCCCGGGGATCCATAAACATCACCTTGCTGCTGTTGCTACGGCCGATGCTGGTACCCATATCAAAATACCCCAAAGCCAACATCACTTCGATCGCCTTCGCCGCCTCGGGGTATTCTTGCATTTTCTGGGCGATCAGCTCGGCGGCTTCGGCCACGGCCCGGGCTTTGAGGATTTGTTGTTGCCGTTCGGCTTCGGCTTGCAGCAACACCGATTTTTGACGGGCTTCCGCCTCCAGCACTTGGGCTTCGGCCCGGCCGCGGGCGGAGTTGATCGCGGATTCCCGTTCCCCTTCTGAGGTCAAAATGGCGGCCCGTTTGCGGCGTTCGGCCGTCATTTGCAGTTCCATCGAGTCCTGCACCGCTTTGGCGGGGATAATGTCTCGCAATTCCACCCGCGTGACCTTTACCCCCCACGGGTCGGTGGCTTCGTCCAAATCCCGGAGCAAAGTCTCGTTGATGCGGGCCCGCGCCGTGAAGGTTTCGTCCAATTCCAGTTGCCCCATCTCGGAGCGGATTTGGGTGCGCACCAAATTTTCCATGGCCATCGGCAGGTTTTGCACCTTGTAAAAAGCCTTTTCGGTATCCACCAGCCGCCAGTAGACCACGGCATCGGCCACCAGGGAAACGTTGTCGCGGGTGATGCACTGCTGGGGCGGAATATCAATCACCTGCTCCCGCAGCGAAGCCCGATAGGCGATGCGATCGCGCACCGGCATCACAAACTGAAGACCCGGTTTGAGCTTGCGTTGGTATTTGCCAAAGGACTCCACCAACGCTTCCTCCTGCTGGGGAATAATTTTGATGGTGCTAGAGCCGGCACTCAGGGCGACGATCGCCCCCACAACCAATGTCCAGAAATTCATGGTTTCCTCTGGGGTTTCGCTGGCCGTATTGTAACCGTTGTCCCTCATCGGGAGTAGGGCATGATTTCTTGGTGTGAAAATTTGCGATCGCAACCGGTGATTGCGGTGGTGCGGGCCCGCGATCCCGAAACGGCCTACGGCATGGCGCGGGCGGCGATCGCCGGAGGAGTTCAGCGCGTGGAAATAGCCGGGGTACCCCACGGGCCAACTGTGATTGCGGCCTTGCAGGGCTTGGCAGAAATCGGGGCGGGAACCGTGTTATCGGCAGCACAGACGGAGGCAGCGATCGGGGCGGGGGCCCGGTTTGTGTTTGCGCCCCATTGGGATGGGGAAGTAGGGGCATGCTGTCGCCGGGCGGAAGTGCCCTATATTCCAGGGGCCCTCACCCCCACCGAAATTTGGCAGGCGTGGCAAGGGGGGGCCACCGCCGTCAAAGTGTTTCCAATCCAAACCGTAGGTGCGGCCTACCTCTCGTGGATCCGGGCGGTCTATCCCCAAATTCCGTTGATTCCTACCGGTGGGGTAACCCGTCGCAATGCGGGAGAGCTGTTGGCCCAGGGGGCGATCGCCGTGGGGGTATCCAGTGATTTGTTCCCGACGCCCCTTGTTCAGACCCAGAATTGGGAGGCGATCGCCGCGCAATGCCGTCACTTTTTGGAAAGCTTGCCCGCTACAACCCGTTGAGCCAGTGGGTGAAGTCCGTGGGGCTCTGCCAATCCAGGAGGGCTTCCCCCAGGTCTTCGAGTTGGGCCAAAGAAAGATCGGCCACTTGCTGCTGTTGAACGGTGCTCAAAGGGCCCAGCCGTCGGGTCAGTTGCCGCAACACCAATTGGACTTCCCCCGCCCGCTTGCCCAATTGGATACCCTCTTGTTTACCCTCTTGCTTGCCGCGCTCCAGGCCTTCGCTCCAAGCCTCTTGATAAACCCGCGTCTCCCGCAAATCTCCCAATGCAAACATTTGCGCTATTTCCTCCCGACTCTGTTTGGAGTATCGATACACCAACAATGCCTCCAACCACTCTAGCACCCGCCCCTCTTCGCCGGTACCTTGGGCTTGTTCCCGCAACCGCTGCACCCGCTCCGGCATCTCGACCTCGGGCGTGACCGCCAACTTCAACAACTCCCCACCCAGCGACGCAGCTGCGGTCCATTCGTCTAGGTACACCCGGTGCAACCACCCGGCGGTTACCTGCGGCTCATAGAAAGGCAGAATTTCACTATCCACGGACCAGCCGACCCGGACGATTCACGGCAAATTGGTGGAGATATAGTCGTTTCGGAT
>DMPD01000027.1:0-125 GCA_003456125.1 Cyanobacteria bacterium UBA8156
CAACCGATTTCCGTCGTTCATCAAACCCAGGGTACAAACCTTTGGCGGAAGGTCACCCCTACATATTCGCACCTCCAGCTTTTTGCGGACAGGCCAAAACGCGCGGGGCTTGCCCTCACCCCCAG
>DMPD01000027.1:472-3944 GCA_003456125.1 Cyanobacteria bacterium UBA8156
TCTCCCAGGGCGAGAGAGGGGAGATTAAGAGTATGACTGCGAACCATTCTTACTACGACTTGCCGCCCCAGCCCCAAAATCCGCTCTTTTGGCCTTCGGGTTTGGGAGTGCCTTGACCCGCATTGGGGGGATTGTTGGGCGTTTTGTTGGCAGGAGTTGGATTTTCGGGGGGCTTACCGGCAGCGGGAGGCGTTTTGGTCATCCCCATTTTTTCGATGCGGGCATACCATTCTTTGGCGATGGCTTGGTTGGGGTTGATTTCGAGGGCTTTTTGAAAACTTTTTTTCGCAGGGCCCGCCAGCTTTTGGTGCCAATAGACGACGCCCTGCAGGGCGTGGCCGTCGCTGTTTTGAGGGTCGAGGGTCAGGGCTTGGCGCAACTCCGGCAAAGCCGCAGCCCATTCCTGGCGATCGATGTGTTGCCGGGCCCGCCGCAAACAGGCGATCGCCCCCGCCCCTTTGGCAGAAACATCGCTTCCCCCCTTGGCTGCCGCGGTAGTTCTTTGGTCGGCAGCGCTCTCTTCCCTCTCGGTAAAGGGTTGGTACCCCTCCTTCGCCAATACGTAGACCAAATTCAACTCGCTGAGGTGACCCAAATGCGCCATCACATCGTCTAAGACACGGTATTGCTGCTTGGCAATGTCTTCAACTGCGTTTTCGTAAAGGGTCAAACTGGGCAAATGCAGCAACTTCTTGGCCGCTGTACAGTGGGGCGTAACTTTGATCCCCTTTTGAATGGTGTGCTTGGCGATCAACCGCATCACCTCCAAATACTCCAGCCGCTCCCGCTCCTGACTCAGGACGGAGTAGGCGGGGTTCACCAATTTCGATAGGTAGAACGTCGCTTTGTTCTTCTCCTCGGCGGTGCGACCGAACACATCCGGGTGCAACTGCTTGGCGATCGCCAAATACCGGCGCCGGATCCGATCGCTAGGGGCATGAATCGGTAACCCCAAGATGGCGTAGCGATCCTGGAATTCCGGATGGTACAACCCCAATCCCCGATCGATGCGCAGCACTTTGGCCGTTTGCATGGCGGTCGCTCCCTATCTCCAACGCCGATGGTAACTCATAAAATCTGGTCTATCTACTGGTCTATCTACTGGTCTATCTAGTTGTCGGGTTTGTGGACAGCTTCGCTCCCAGTTTCGGTGCCGTTGACCCCGATGAAGGTGGCTACAACTTGCCTCATTACTTTATTTTGCAGATATTTTACAGATGGTTTTATAGATACGGAAAACCAGTCCCTTGGAGGGATGGCTTCAGCTTACCCCGTTTCCATCCCACAATGGTCACCGCTGCCACCGTTGGGTGAGCAGGGCCAGTTCGGGGAGCCGGAGGGTGAGGGTCAGTCCGCCAAACACTCCCAAGCCAGCAAGGCCACCAACGCTGAGGGTGGCCAGGCGGGCCAGCCAGAGGCGATCGCCCCAAATCATTTGCCCCCCCTGGGCGGCACCGTAACCCACGCCCCCGGCGATCGCCGCAAAAAGGCTCAGGGCGACCAAGGGCTTGCCCCACTCAACCCAGGGGAAGGTCCCGAGGCGACGTTGCAACAGGATCAGCAGCAAAACCAGAGAAATCCCGTTCACACCGGCCGTGGCCAGGGCTAAGCCCGGTGCTCCAAACCGGGAAACCGCCAAATAGTTCAGCAAAGCATTCAGTCCAATGCCGGCAATGCTGATGCGGAAGGGGGTCTCGCCGTCGCCGAGGGCATAGAATGCCCGCACCACCACATCCCGCCCCAGGTAGAAGAACATGCCCACGCCGTAGGCTGCCAACAGCGAAGCCACCAACCGAGAAGCCTCCCGATCGAAGGCCGCCCGTTCGTAGACCACCCGCACCACGGGTTCCGCCAGGGCGACCGTGAGCGCGCCGATCGGCAACAGGGCGATCGCCGTCACCAACAGTCCTTGCCGTAGCCGCTCGGCGAATCCTGGCCAGTCTCCTTCCCCCGCCAGTCGCGAAAACAGGGGCATGTAAGGCACCAAAATGACGTTCGAGAGCAACCCCAAGGGTGTTTGCACCAACGGTTGGGCAAATCCCAGGGCCGCCGCCACGTTGCCGGTCAAAAACGAAGCAAACCAGAGATCGGTATACACATTAACGTGCAACAACCCCGAAGCAAGGGTCGCCGGCACCATCACCCGCAACATTTCCTGAACCGCTGGGTGGTGCACATCCCAACGCAACCGCAGCCGCCCCAGCCCCGCCGCCGCTTGGGCCTGCAACTGTACCAACCATTGGGCCAGTGCCCCTACCAACACCCCCCACGCCAAGGCCTGCCCCCCCAGGGCCGGATCGGTAATTTCGCCGCCGGATTGCCACGCCACGATGACAATGGTTCCCATCACCGCCACGCTGGAGAACAGGGGGCTGACGGAAGGCAACCAATACATCTCGGCGGCGTTGAGGGTGCCAAACCCGATGCCAATGGCTCCCGCCAACAGGGCCAGCGGTGCCATAATCCGAAATTGCCCCACGGCGATCGCCCGAATCGCTTCCCCGTCTGCACTCTGGGCAAAACCGGGGGTGGCAAAAGCTACAATCGGTTCCGCCAACAGCCACAGGCCCAAGGTCACCACCAACAGCAGGGCGCCGACGAGGGTGGTCATGGTTTCCACAACAGGGCCGGTTTCGGCTTTGCTGCGCTTCGACAATACGGTCACCACGGCGCTGTGGAACGGGCCGTTGATCCCCCCCAACAAAATCAACAGAAAACCGGGCACGACGTAGGCATAGCCGAAGGCATCGGTGATGGGGCCAGCCCCAAACGCTGCTGCGATCGCCACTTCCCGCCCCAGTCCAAATACTTTGCTCAGGAGGGTGGCCCCGGCCACAATCCGAGCGATCCCCGCCACCGACCGCCCGGCGCTCATTGGGCGCAATACCGGTTGGTTTCGGCCGTCAGGGTTGCTTCTCGAGCCTGCAGGTCTTCGGCTTGTTGCCGCAAACGCTCGAGGGCGGAGGGCACCGGATTGCTTTTGGCTTGGGCAAAGTCCCGCAACAACCGGCTACTATCGCTAAAATAGGTATCAAATCGGGTCTGCAAGTCCCGCAAGGTGCGATCGCCCAAAGACAAGCCCCGTACAGCCAACGCCAAAGCCTCTAGGCGATCGGCGGTGGCCGCCAAGCCGGTACTTTCCCCAGCAGCGGGATCGGTACTGGTGGGTGAGTTCGATGTTTCTGCAGTAGAACCAGCGGCCCTAGGGCTAGTGGCATTGGGGCTAGTGGCACTAGAGAGGGTGGGATTAGCGGCTGGCTCGGCCGTGAGGGTGAGGGTAGCCGCAGGGGCCACGGCTTCGATTAACTGCCGGCACTGCACCAGTCGGGTATTCCCACAGCCCAGGAGCAGCAATGCACCGATGGCGGCAATGACCCAAACGCGAACCCAAACACGACGAAACATGGGGAAAATCATGAAGATTCTGGGCAATCAGCATAACGGATTTTGGGGCGATCGCCCGGGCTTTGGC
>DMPD01000253.1 GCA_003456125.1 Cyanobacteria bacterium UBA8156
GCGTATACCGTTTGCCCAGCACCACCCCTTGTCCCGGGAAGTGCACCCAACTCTGCGGCACCTTCAGGCGGTGAAAAGCCACAATTTGCCGGTGGGCCAATTCAATCGCTTTGAGCAACTTGCCGGAAATTTGCTGGTAGGCGGCATCCAATTCCGTGGGGTTCACCCGCAATTCTTCCGGCCGCAGGCTGACCCGATCGAAGGCTTCCGTGTACCGACACAGGGCGGCATCTCCTTCCCGCTGCACCGCCTGCACAATGGCCGCCACCGCTTGCTCTGCTTCCTGGTTGTCGAGCCCAAACAGGCGATCGCGAATGCGGCGCAACTCGGCCTCCGCTTCGGCGCGCTGGGTGACAATTCGCAGCATGGCACTTCCTTCGAGAGCTGTGCTTATCTTAGCTTAACCGGATTTTTACCATTGTCAGGGGGCGATCGCCAACGGTAGGATGGGGAGAATTTTCGTTGATTTGGCGATGAACCCGACACGGCGATCGGTCGAGGAACGACACGGCCCCTGGACCAACCACAACCTGGCATTGGGGAACGGGGAATACACGGTGGGGCCCAATCCCACGGGGGCCGACTGGAAACTGCGGCGCTATTTGCAGACGGTGGCCGACCTCAAAACCAAGCCCTGGTCGGAGTTGCGGGTGTTGGATTTGGCCTGTTTGGAGGGGTTGTACGGCCTGGAGTTTGCGTTGCAGGGGGCGCAGGTGGTGGCGATCGAAGGTCGGGAAGCCAACCTGGCCAAGGCCCAATTTGCCGCCAGCGCCCTGGGGCTGGGCGATCGCTACGAGGGGCGACTCGAAGACGTGCGATCGCTGTCCCCCGATCGCCACGGGGTGTTTGACGTGGTGCTGTGTTTGGGGATTTTGTACCATCTGGATGCCCCGGATGGGTTTGACTTTTTGCGGCAGGTGGGGGCCGTGTGCCGCCACTTGGTGGTGGTGGATACCCAATTGGCTCCCACGCCGGCGGTGGCGGTGGTCGATCGGGGGGAAACCTATTGGGGGCGCTGGCACGACGAGCGGAACTACAACGCCCAGTTTGGGCGGCCGGCGGAAGTGTTGTGGTCATCCCTGGACAACGATCGCAGTTTTTGGTTTACCCGGCCTTCATTGTGGAAGTTTTTGGATGGGTTGGGGTTCACCAGTTTGGCGGAAGTGCAAGGGCCGGCGGTGCCCCGCTACGAGGTGATGCGCCACCAAGAGGGGAGCGATCGGGCCACGTTTGTCGGCATCAAAGGTCAGCGCCTCGCCCCCAAGGCTTCGCCACTGCCCGACACCCTGCCGGCAGGCTGGAACGAAATCGAGCAGTTGGCGTTGCCCTCCCTATGAACGTGGTGGTGTTGGGACAAGGGATTTGGGGACAGACCCTAGCCCGCTTGGTGCAACGGAACGGCCACCGGGCGATCGCCCTTTCCTGTCGCGAGCCGTTGCCCCCCCAACCAGCGGATGTCTTGATTTCGGCCGTGGCGGTCGCCGGTGTGCCCACGGCGATCGAGCGGCTGCGGGATTGGCCCACCGCGATTCCCCTGATCACCGCCACCAAAGGCTTGGATGCCCGCACCGAAAAAACCCCTGCCCAACTGTGGCACGGGGCTTTTCCCGATCGCCCCTTGGCGGTGTTGTCGGGGCCGAACCTAGCCACGGAAATCAACCAAGGGTTACCGGCGGCGGCGGTGGTGGCCAGTCGCGATCGCTCCCTGGCGGAGCAGGGGCAAACCCTGTTGGCTTCCCGCCAATTTCGGGTGTACACCAATGACGATCCGTTGGGGGTGGAACTGGGGGGCACCCTCAAAAATGCGATCGCCCTGGCGGTGGGGGTCTGCGACGGGTTGGGGTTGGGCAGCAACGCCCGAGCCGCCCTGGTGACCCGGGGCATGGCGGAAATGGTGCGGATCGCCGTGGAATTTGGGGCGCGCCCCGAAACCCTGTGGGGTCTGGCCGGGCTGGGGGATTTGTTGGCTACCTGCACCAGTCCCCTCAGCCGCAATTACCAAGTGGGTCAGCGTTTGGCCCAGGGGCTTTCCCTGCCGGCAGCCTTGGCCACCGTAGCCGGCACCGCCGAAGGGGTCAACACCGTGGCGGTCTTGCAGCGATGGGGGCAAAACCGGGGCATTAGCCTCCCCATCTGCGAATGCACCCAACGGTTATTGCGGGGAGACATCCAACCCCAACAGGCCGTCGCGGAGCTCATGGAGCGGGAACTGAAACCGGAGCAACTCCCCCACTAAAACTGCCGATTGGCAAACACCAGGATCGCCGCCGCTAGCACCAGGGCGGTGTAGGCCAAAATGTACACCCCGTCGGTGAACAACACATCCAGGGTGGGCAACACTCCATACACCGCTTCGTTTTTGAGGTCGGCCCGGGCCAGGTTGGGCAAAATCAAATACAGGGTTTCGGTGAAACGGGCCACCCCCTCATCCCCGGCGATCGCCCCCAATTTGCGAATGTCTTCGGTGATGTTGCCAAACAAATAGGTGCCAAAGGTCACCATCGTCGCCAGCAGGGCCCGGGCCAACGCGCCAAAAAACAGGGCAAAGGCCGTTACCAACACCAATTTCAAAAACACAAACCCGCAGGCGATCGCCACCGGGCCCAAGGGCAAAGGAATTTGGCGCAACTGGGCAAACCCCAGAAACAGCACCGACATCAAAAACACCAGCAGCGCCAGCACCAACGAAATCCCCAAATGCTTGCCCAACAGAAATTCGGCGCGGCTGAGGGGTTTGGCAATCAGGATAAAAATCGTGCGTTTGTTGGTTTCCCGTTCGATCGCCCCGGTGCCGACAAAAATCGCCACCAGCAGCCCCACCACCTCGATCGCCGCCAAACCGGTATCGGCAATCAGTTTATCGGCACTTTCGGAACTGAACATGGGCAACAGGGTTGCCGCCGCCACCAACAAAAACAAAAACAACAACAGCAGGTAAAGCACCTGTTCCCGCAGGGTTTCCCGAATGGCATTGCTGGCCACGGCCCAAATTCGTCCCCAGTTCACGGTATGTATCCTGTGCAACCGCTGAGCAGTATAAACTTGCGGGCGGCGCTCTTCAACCTACCCCCGGCCCCGTCGGGCCGCCAACCGCTGCCGCCGTGCCGCCAGGGTTTCCACCGGTTGCTCGTAGAGGGGAATCACCGTTGCGGTGGCCATTTCCCGGGCCGCCCGCACCAGCAACCCCGCCACCGTCAAGCTCGCCAACATCGAGCTGCCCCCGTAGCTAAAAAACGGAAACGTTAACCCCGTAGTGGGCAGCAAACCGGTGGCCACGCCAATGTTCAAAAAGGCTTGGCCCACCAGCAAACAGATGGCCCCAATCGCCACCAGCCGCACCACTGTATCCTTCCCTTCCAGGGCCACCCGCAGCCCCAAGGTGCCGTAAGCCAACAGCAGCAGAATCAGGCAAAAACACCCAATCAACCCAAATTCTTCGGCAAAGACGGCAAAAATAAAATCCGTGTATTGAAAGGGCAAAAAGGTTTTTTGTTGCGATAGACCGTAGCCGATGCCCCACACTTGGCCCGAAGCGATCGCCATCTGGCTTTGCACCAATTGGTAGCCGTCCCCTTGGGCATCGAGCCAGGGATTCAAAAACGACAAAACCCGCCGCCGTTGGTACTCATTAAACACCACGCTCAGCACCGCCATTCCCGCCCCCAGACCGGCGGCCCCCCCCAACTGCGCCAACGGCAACCCCGCCGCCAGGGCGATCGCCCACAACGTCATGCCGCAGAGGGCCGTCACGCTCAGGCTGGGTTGGCGCAAAATCCCCAACAACACGGCCCCAAACACCGCCAACCAAGCCCAGCGGGTAAACAGGCTCAGTTTCCGCCACCGGCCAAACAACTGGGCTGCCTGCAAAATCAAAAACGGTTTGATCAACTCCGACGGCTGAATCAACACCGAACCCACGCCAATCCAGCGAGTCGCCTCGTTGCGGGTTTCACCAATGAAATAGGTGGCGTACAGCAAAGCCAAGCCGCCAAACAGGCCAAAGGCCCCCAACTGCAACATCGCCTTCAGGGGAATGTGCACCACCGCATGGAACACGCACAACCCCACCAGCACCCACAGCAATTGCTGGCGGAAAAAATACCAACTGTCGCTGCGTTCCCCCTCGGCGATCGCATAGGAAGCCGAAAACAACACCGGCAGCCCAATGCTCACCCACAACAACGTCAGCCACCGCAACAGGCGCGCTTCCATGGGCCAGCGCTCCACCGACGAATCAAAAAACGGCAACCATTGCAGCCAGGTTTGCCACCCCTTCACCGCCTCTGCCCTCCCCGATGCGTGGCTGTAACCATAGCCTGGGACGCTGGGGTTCGTCAAACCGCCGGCCGCGCCAAGGCAACGCATTCATCCGGTGACCAGTGCACGTAAACCGTACTGGCAAACCGCGGCAACTCCCCGTGTTGTTGCAACCGCATCGCCCGAATCCGTACCGCCGGGCGATCGTTCCCCGTATTCAAATCCACAATCAGGTGGTAATGGTTGCCCATGTACAAAATGTTGTTGACGGTGCCCCGGTAAATGTTAAAGGGTTGGGCGATCGGCTCCGACGAAACGTAGATTTTTTCTGGGCGCACGCTGACGATCGCCGCCGTATCTTTTTGCCACGATTCCGGCTTGATCGCCACAATGGCAAGGCCCGTCAGGGATTTGAGTTCGAGGTAGGCCCCATCCTGATCGAGAATTTGGCACTCAAACAAATTGGTATCGCCGACAAAATCCGCTACAAAGGGTGTGGCCGGGTGGTTGTAAATTTCACTGGGGAGGCCAATCTGTTCAATTTGACCTTGGTTCATCACCGCCACCCGATCGGAAATGCTGAGGGCTTCTTCTTGATCGTGGGTCACCATTACAAAGGTGATCCCCAAATCGTGTTGCAGGTTAGACAATTCCACCTGCATTTGCTTGCGCAACTTGAGGTCGAGGGCCCCCAACGGTTCATCCAGCAACACCACCCGCGGCCGGTTCACCAACGCCCGCGCCAAAGCCACCCGCTGCTGCTGTCCCCCCGACAACTGCTTGGGGTGGCGATCGCCCAGTTTTTCCAAACGCACCAATTTCAGGGCATTTTTCACCCGTTCTTGCACCTCAGCCGCGGGCACCCCCCGCACCTTCAAACCAAAAGCCACGTTGTCCCGGACGTTCATGTGGCCAAACAAGGCGTAGCTCTGAAACACCGTATTGATGGGACGACGGTGGGGCGGCACCCCCACCATCGAATACCCCGCAATCCGAATTTCACCGGCGGAAGGCTCTTCAAACCCCGCAATGATCCGCAAAAGCGTGGTTTTGCCGCAGCCGGAGGGGCCCAGAATGCTAAACAGCTCCCCCTTCTGCACCTGAAAGTCCACATCGCGCACCGCCGCCTGTCCCCCAAACATCTTGAAGATGTTGCGCAGCTCAATATCGTATTCGGGGGGGGCGGCTGCACCGTTGACCAACGGCCAACCGACCGCCGGTTGTTGGAGAGCAGGGGGCTGCACCATGGGAGAACCCAACATGACTGGCTCTTTCCTAATACCGCTAAACCCGCAAATTGTCAAAGGCCCTGAGCCAAGACTTCAATTTCAGACCCAGATTTCAAGCCCAGATTT
>DMPD01000144.1 GCA_003456125.1 Cyanobacteria bacterium UBA8156
GATCGCCATGGGCACCTCTGTGCGGGGACTTCGACGGGGGGCCGGGGCTTTGAACGGGTGGGGCGGGTGAGCGATTCGGCAACGCCGACGGGTAACTATGCCACTTCCCTGGCGGCGGTGAGCTGTACGGGGGTGGGGGAAGATATTCTCGATGAGGGTTTGGCGGTACGGATTGTGGTGCGGGTGACGGATGGTCTCTCTCTTCACGAGGCGTTCGATCGCTCGTTTGCGGAGGCAAGGGCCCGTAACCGCGATTTTGGCGCGATTGGTCTGGATGCGACGGGGGCGATCGCCTGGGGCAAGTCCTGTCCGGTGCTGTTTGCGGCGTTTCACGATGGGACGACGCTGGGGGATACGCTGGATTTGCCACTATGAAGAAGGCGGTGGTTCTGCTGTCGGGGGGTCTGGATTCGGCTACAGTGGCGGCCCAGGCTCTGACCGACGGTTTTGAGGTGTTGGCTTTGTCGTTTCGCTATGGCCAGCGCCATGTGCGGGAGTTGCGGGCGGCGCGCACGGTGGCGAAGGTTTTGGGGATTGCCGAACATTTCATTGTGGATGTGCGGCTGAATGCCTGGGGGGGATCGGCATTGACGGATGAGGCGATCGCGGTGCCCACGGAAGGGGTGCAGTCAGGTACGATCCCGGTCACCTATGTGCCGGGCCGCAATACGGTGTTTATTGCCCTGGCCCTCTCGCTGGCGGAGGCGCGGGGGGCGGAGTCTATCTATCTGGGGATCAATGCGGTGGATTATTCGGGCTATCCCGATTGCCGCCCGGAGTATTTGGTGGCGTTTCAACACCTGGCGGCTCTGTCCTCGAAAACCGGCGTTGAAGGCCATCCCCCCCGCCTGGTCGCGCCCCTGATTACGGATACGAAGGTGGATATTGTGCGCCGGGCGATCGCCTTGGGGGTGCCCATTGCCCAAACCCGTTCGTGCTATCAGGATGCGGAGTTGCCCTGTGGGCTGTGCGATGCTTGCCGGATTCGCGATCGCGCGTTGCTGGAGGCGGGATACCCAGAGTTGGCGACGCCGGTACACGTGAACTCCAACGGACGGACTCGTAGGATTTGTTTGGCGAAACCATAGGACATTTTGCTGGATTGGGAGAGGTTGGCCCTCACCCCAACCCCTCTCCCAGAACAGGAGAGGGGGGTAGAACGCGCCATCTAACGCGCCATCTACGGAGACGGGGCTTCGGCTAGTCCCCGCCGATTTCGACCAGTTTGCCAATGTTGAAATCGATGCGTACCCAGTCTTTGCCTTGCAAGATGCTGCGTACCAGGAGGCGGCCAATCTGGATGTAGGGCACGATTAGAAATGGCAAGGGGTCATCACTGCTCCACAGGGCTTCTTTGCCCCGTAGGATGCGCCCCCAGGCAGCCCCGTCGCCGGTGACCCCTCGCCACAGTTCGTGCATCAACCAGTACACGGGTTTGCTGGAGGGGAAGGGTTCGATGCGGCTCTCACCGCTTTCAAAATAGGCTTTGGCTACGTCGGGATGGTTGTAAAAGGTGGCGATCGCCGAATGGGTGCGCGGATTGCATTCGATGGGATAAATTTCTCCTTCAGCGGTCTCGATGACATCTAGGGAAATTTGCCCGGTATAGTTCAGGGCAGCTACGAACCGGGCTACCCAATCCCGAATTTCCGGTTTGTCTACGGCTTGGTAGTTGACCTGAAAGGGGGAAGAGGGACAACACACATGCAACCGGATGCGCCCATCCCGCACGGTGCTGTGGGTACAGTACTCCTGACCGGCGATGAATTCCTGCATGACCCAAGGGTTGGTCGGTGAGATGCCCAAACCATCGACATAGGCAGCCATGTCCGGACAGGGCAGTTTGCGCAGGTCTAGGCGGGCGACGGCATCGTAGCGCAGGCGCTTCAGGATGTAGGGACGGGGAGCCGCGCCAAAGTCAAAGTCCAGGACTTGCCGGGGATCGGTGATGCGAAACACGTTGGGAGCTGCCAACCCCAAGACCCGCGCCCGTTCGCAAAAGGCAAATTTATCGTCCAACAGGGCGACGATTTCGGGGGTGCCGTGCACCATGGGACAGGGCAGCTTGGCAGCCGCTTGGGCATCGTAGATACTGGCGACAGGACTGGCGACGGGCACCACCCAACTCACCTGCTCTTGGGTACAAATGTCCGCCAGAGCTTGAGCATAGGCGGTCGGGTCGGCTTCCGGCACCGGTAACGGCACAAATCGGGACACCGCCCGGGAAAACCGGTGCCCCGACCATCGGTATTTGGGGATTTCCGCCAAAATCACCCGGTACCCAGCACGGGCAAAAGCCCGCGCCAACTGCAGGGCTTTGGTCATTTTCCCCCCGGTCACCAAAACCGTGGGCCCGGTTGACGGCCCCCGTTTTCCCCAAGTCGCCAGCCAGATTACGAGCGTCGGCACGGCTACGAAAGGAAACACTAGGGCCAACAACAGCAGGGCCCCTGCACTTTTCAGCGCGCCCTTCATCGGCGGTAGGCTAGGGTTAAACCGTCCCGCACCGACAACAGCACGCTGTGCAGGCGATCGTCGGCGGCGATCGCCCGGTTGAAGGCCGCGATCGCTTCGCCGTTGGGGGAGGGATGGGGCAAGTACACCTCCCCTTGGTACAGGGTGTTGTCGGCGCAGAGCAGTCCCCCTACGGCCAACAAGTTCCCGTCGAGGGCCCGCCGGTAGTACTCGATGTATTCTTTTTTGTCGGCATCCAAGAAGATCAGATCAAAGGTCTGCCCTTCCTCAACCAGGCGATCGAGGGTAGCCAGGGCCGGGCCCACCGCAATCTGCACTTTGTGGCCATGGGGCGATGGCTCCAAATGGCGGCGGGCAAAATCGGCGGCGTAGGGGTCTACTTCACAGGTGAGCAGCTCCCCGTCCTCCGGCAACCCCTCCGCCATGGCCAGGGCCGAATACCCCACAAATGTACCAACCTCCAGAACCCGCTTCGCTTTCGTCAATCGCACCAACAGTTGCAGGGTCTGCCCTTCCACATGGCCCGACAACATCTCCCGCTCCAAACGGCGGGTGGTGGTGCCTTCCCCGTACCGACCTTCCCAATCCTCGGCGATCGCCGCTGCCGCCAACGTTTGCAAGGCCGCCGATTCGGGGGCAGTACAGGCCCGCAAATACGGTTCCAGTCCCGCCGCGAGGACGAGGGCTTCCTGAAACCCTCCCTGCAGTTCGGCGGGAATCTGGGGCGCGAGGTTCGTCAACCGCTGCACCAGCAATCCCAGGGGCGCAATGGGCCGCAATCCGGTTTCCATTAGGCCAACCCCAAGTCGCTGAGGTACATTTCGTGGCCGGCTCCCCCGTCGGCAAATTGCTCGCAGTAATCCCGATGGGCGCCGATCGCCTGTTCGAGCAAAGCCAGCGGCACCTCCTGGGCATAATCGCAGGCACCGATGCCGGTGGGCAAGGGGGCCCACAGCCCACCGTCGCCGCGCTTGCGCCGCATGTTTTTCTGTCCTTCGGCCATCAGTTCCAGGTCGGTCAAAATCGGATGGTACACAGACAAACCCACCGCCCGGCACAGGTTCACGATGCGATCGCGATCGCCCAGCGACAACCACCCCATCTCTACGGCCAAGGTTGCACCAAAGGCCATGCCAATGCTGACGGCGTGGCCGTGCATCAGTTTGGCCGCCGGCTCAAACCGGGGACTCCAGGTGTGGCCGTAGGCATGGGGCCGATCCTGGTAGGTCTCAAACATGTTCGTGCCTTCGTGCTTCATATAGGCATACAACGCCCGGTAAATCACCTCGTCGGCGATCGCCCCCAGGGATTCCGACCCCTCTAGGGTGGCAAAGTGGCTGACCACCAGGGCCGGCCCATGCTCTTCCATCAACGCAAATAGGGTGGGGTCGTCCGTCACCGCCATCTTGATAATCTCCGCCACGCCGTTGCGGACATGGCCCGTCGCCAAGGTTCGGAAAAAGCGGCGATCGACCAAGGTCAACACCGGGGGATGGTAAGAACCCAAGCTGTTCTTGAACTGACTGCCGTTGGTGCAGGTGCGGGGGGAGGGCCCGGCATCGATCGCCGAAACCACCGTGGTGCCCACCATGACGTAGGGAGTACGTCGGTGGTGCAAAGCGCAGGCTAGACCAGCCACATCGCTCAAAACGCCCCCACCCACCACCAACACCGGCTCATTCCGGGACACATCACAACCGTCTTTCCCCAGAAATTTTAGAATCGTCAGCACCGTATCCGGGGTTTTGTCCGTTTCCCAAGCGCGGCACACATATTCGTTGAGGGCAATGTCGTAATGGGCAAAGTAGGCCTGCATCTCAGCCCCGTACAGTTCGGCAACGGTCGCATCCACCACGGCCACACACCGGCCTCGCGCCCGATACAGTTCCGCCAGGGTGGGATTGCCCACCTCGAATACACCATCGACCAATTTCACCGTGGCTTCAAGGGTGTAGGTCGCCTGCACGCAAAAAGAGCGGTTGTCTGCCCCCGCCACAATTTCCCCAGACCCGTCGTACCACGCCGACGTGCGGTACTGCTCCGCATGCTTTTCCCGGCCAATCGAGCGCCGCTGCGCCGGCATTTCTCGCCGTGTCGGTAGCACTTCTTGAACCATGTAGACCCCTTTGGTTGACGGCCGCTCCCAGTGCAGTTTGTGCCCCAGGAGACTGCCGGCCACCATACCAAACCCAAGCCCCTCTTGTAAAGTTTTGTAAATATACCTATGCCCAATGCCTAGGCCCAGTCGGTACGGATACAGAACCGGCAGCAGCCCCACCGTGCCAGGTCGCTTTGGGTGGTCGGTCGCCGACAGCGGGGGCATTTCACCGCTTGCTGGGTCTGCTGTCGCCGCAGTTGCTCCCAACGGGCAAAGGCCTCTCCAGGGGTAGTCGGTGCGGGCAACAAGGGCTGAGGAGAAGACCGCGGGGGCAAGGCTGGGTCGGCGGCCCGAGTCCCAGTCCGCACCTCTGGCCGCCATCGGGCCGTCGAAAACCGCAGGTCGAGGAGGGGTTCCTCAAGGTGGGCATTGAGCTTGGCTAAGATGCGCGATCGCTCGAAGGTGAGGGCTTGGGCCCAGACCCCCCCGGCCGTCGCCACCTCCAGCACCTGACGCCGAATGGCGATCGGACGGGTATGGCGGACAACTTCCGGGCCCACGGCACTCGACCACAGGGCCAAAACCTTCAAAAATCGATGTTGCAACCGCCAGGCTGACCCCTGCTGCAGGTTTTCGACAATGGCTCCCAGTCCCGTCAGTGCCATCGCTATTCCGGGTAGATTTCCACATCAATGGAGGTATCGGGAGGATAAACCGGATTGACCTCGTAATGTACCCGCAATTCTGGATTCGGGTTTTTGCGTTCCGCCTCCGCCACAAAGCGCCGGGCCTGCCACTCGCTCTCGAAACTGCCCAAACACCGCAACGTGTCCTTGCGATGGCGCTCCAGATACATCCACACCTCCCAATGGCTGGGCGTAGGTACCGGCGGCACCCACACCTCTTCCGGTTCGGGAGAAGCGGGGACGGTGGGTTCGCCCTGGGCCAAGCGCTCGATCGCCTCGCTCAGGGCCTGCACTTTCCCCGCAAACCCGCCAATTCTTGCTCCCATTCTTCCCGGGTCACAAATTCGGAATGGGTACGGACTCCGGCATGCCCCTCCAAAAATTGCTGGATGAGGGCAATCAGGGCCGCCGTGTTGCCCGTAAACCCCTGCTGCTGCTTCCAGTCCTCAAACTTGCGCCGCAAGGCAGCCGGCAAAATAAACGAAATGGGGCGATCGCCGTCGGTCATGCTGGCCCAATCCAAAGCACTGTTGCGATTATACCGGGTCTACCCCAACACCCCCAGCGCGGGCCAGGGCTGCCCCAAAACCCCCTGGGGATTTCGGCCCAGCCATTTGGTCAAAACTTCCCCAAAAACTTGGCGATAGTCCACGCCAACGGGCAAGTTGCCGTCCACCAGGCGATCGAGGGCCGGTTCGCCGCCGTAGAGTCCCCCCCGGACGGGCCCCAACAGCATCACGCTGCCTGCCGTGCCGTGATCGGTGCCGCCGCTGCCGTTTTCCGCCGGCCGTCGTCCAAATTCACTGTGGATCAAAGTCAATACGCTGTTTTGCCGACCCTGAGCCTGCAGGTGCCGTTGCAGGGCGGTCAGCCCCGTCGCCAGTTGCGACAGCAAGTTTTGGTGGCGCGGCCGTTGGTTGGCATGGGTGTCCCAGCCCCCTACCGTTAGGTAGACGACCTGGGGCTGGGTTTCCAGCAGACGGCCCACCAAGGCAAACTGCTGCCCGATCGCCCCGCTGGGATAGCCAGAGCTTTGCGATCGCCCGGTGGCTTCTTGCTGCAACCGCGCCAGCGCTTGCCGACTGGCTTGCACCGCTTGGCGCACCCGTTCACTGGCCGGCAACCCTTGGGGCGTTTCGTAGAGCGCGGCAATCGCCCGATCCAAGCGGCTGGGGGTGCGCCGCAACAGCCGTGCCGAGACCTGCAAAAACCGCTCGTCGTTTTCGCCCAGCAGCGCCAGGGGATATTCCTCTCCGACGAATACCGCCTCGGCATCGCGGCCCAGGGCCCGGGCCAACCAACCGGAGGTGGCACTGCTTTCCGGACGGCCGCTCAACCAAATATCCCGGGAGCGAAAGTGGGACAAACTGGGGTTGGGATACCCCACATTTTGCACCACCGCCACCCGCCCGGCCCGAAATTGGGGCAGCAGGGGGGCCAGGGCCGGATGCCAAGCCGTGCGCTCGCTCACCGGCAACCCGTCGGCGATCGCCAGTTGGGGCCGCAACCGTCGATAGTTGGAGTCCCGGTACGGAATAAACGTGTTGAGACCATCGTTCCCCCCCACCAACTCCACCACCAACAGCGTGCGCCGTTGGCCTTCTGCCCGCACCGGCCAAGCCGCCACCGTCGTTGCGGCGATCGCCAACCCCAAAAAATCTCGGCGTTTCATGGTTGTTCCTCCAAACGTTTAGGCCAGCTGGTAAAGGGGCGAAGCCAGAATCGCCGCCGCTGTTTCCCGCACCGACAACCCCCGTACCGTCTGCCAAAGCACGGGATCGGGTTGCCCATCCACCAACACCGCCAACAAATCGTCCTGCGTGAGCGAGCCGGCGGTCCAAGCAAACCCGCTGTTGTCGCCATGGTTGCCGGTGAGGGCATCGGCCAAAGTCAAGCGGGTCAACAACGAGGGGGCGGTCAACCAGCCCTCCCCCGCCGGCCAACCTTTCACCGTGGGTGCGTTGTAGGGCATCTGGCCCATCGCCCGCAACCCCTGCCACGCCCGCAACGGATTGGCGACGATCCCCAGTTGCCGCAGTGCCCCCACCAAAAACTGCACCGGTGTTTTGATCTGTGCCCGATAGGCGCGATCGCTACCAAATTCGGGATGGGCCACAATGGCTTGGATCAGGGCCCCCACATTGCGGTTGGAGCGTCCATACACTGCGACCAAACTCTCCACAATTGCCGGGGCTGGCTGGGGATACACCAAGTACGTCCACAAATCGATCGCCAGTTTGCGGGCTGTCGCGGGATGGTTGGCCAGCAACGTCACCACCTCTGCCGCCGTGAAATTGCCGGTCTGCCCCAGCAGGGTTTTGCGTCCCCCATCGTGCCGCCCCGGCACAAAGGCGGCTTGCTCTCCCCGCACCACCCAACCGGTGAGAGCCCGTGCCGTTTCCTGTACGTCTCGCTCGGTGTAAACCCCCCGCCCCACCGAGAACAATTCCAACAACTCCCGGGCAAAATTTTCGTTGAGGCGATCGCGCCGGTTTTGCCGATTGTTGAGGTACACCAACATCGCCGGACTGGTGGTGACCTGCCACAGCAACTCCCGATAATCGCCCAAAGCCCCCACCCGTAATCGCCGGTCGTAGTCCGCCAGCCACTGGGGTACCCGCACCCCCCGCGCTGAGACCACCAGGCGATCGCGCCAAAATTCCACCATTTTTTCCCGCAAAGGATTGTCGGTATCGGTGTACTGGGTCCACAGCCACCCGACCCAGGCTCGCCATGCGGAGGCTTGGGCTCCCGGTCGGGCCACCGGGCCCAACGCCGGCCCCGGAGCCGTCCAGGGGCGAGCCACCGCCACGGCCACTACCGCCGCCAACGATCGCCCATCCCGCAACTCTGCCGCGGTGGCCCCAAACCCCAGCCGCCGCCCAAAATGCCCCCGCTGCCGCCACACCGCCATGGCCGTCTCCCTATTTCATTCCCTAACCGCATCTTTCGACTCCACGGGCTCTTTCTTGGTTTCACCCAGACCCTCTGCTCAATCTTTTTACAGAAATCCTGGACAAAATGGAAAAAATCAGGGTACTATAGATGCCTGCAACAAAAAGGATACTGCAACTCGCTAAACTGGAAGACTGTGGCTTTGGCAGCAGAAAACTTCAGGGTTTCAGAGAGTTGACAAGTCCTGTTGCCAAGCGCGGGGTGCAAACGCCGGGTCATTATCCTAGACCGGTTGTGGGCAAAACGTCCCAAACGCGCGAACGCTCTCTCAAATTCATCCCCTTTCCAGACTCATATCTAAATTACCAGTCTGGACTACCAGCTGTTTTGCCAAGGCTTAGTGCCTAGAGGTTCCTAGAGATTCACCGTTATTCCAGATTCCCGTTTTCCTCTTCCGATCTTTATCGGAGGGTAACTTTGCTGAGATGTCGCCAAAAGGGTCTCCAGAATGGTTTCCTCGCGGTTTTCAGCCAAAGGGTAATTCTGGCGGGATGCCAAAGGCAGCGCCAGGGTGATTGCGAGATCTATGCGGAGTCAGGGCTACGACGAAGAATCGCTGGGAATTGAGTTGGGAGTTGAGCTGGGAACGCAGGGGGAGTCGAGGGAGAGAGCGAGGGAAGAAGGCTTTGCGGTAGCCAATCCGGGTTCAAAGCCGACCGACCATGCGCCTCTTTATGTTGCCGTTTTGCAGAGGAAGTCCATATGTCCCTGGGGTTACTGGGTACAAAAGTCGGCATGACGCAAATTTTCGATGGGGAAGGGAACGTCATTCCCGTCACCATCGTGAAGGCGGGGCCGTGTACCGTGACACAAATCAAGACCAAACAGACCGACGGGTATACGGCGGTGCAGTTGGGGTATGGCGAGGTGGGGAGTGCCACCCGCACCCTGAACACCAAAGAACCCAAGACCGTCAACAAATACTTATCCAATGCCGAACTGGGGCATTTGGCGAAGGCGGGGGCGGCCCCCTTGCGGCACCTGCGGGAATACCGACTGGCGGACACCGGCAGCTACCAACTGGGGCAGCAAATCGACGTGACGATTTTCCAGGAAGGGCAGATTGTCGATATTGCCGGTACCAGCATCGGACGGGGGTTTGCCGGCAGCCAGAAGCGGCACCATTTTGGCCGGGGACCGATGAGCCACGGCTCCAAAAACCACCGGTTGCACGGTTCGGTCGGGGCGGGTACCACCCCGGGGCGGGTGTTCCCGGGGTTGCGGATGCCGGGACGGCTGGGGGGCAGCACCTGCACCGTCAAGAAAATTCAACTGGTCAAAATCGATCCGGAGCAAAACCTGTTGCTGCTGAAGGGTTCGGTGCCGGGGAAAGCCGGTTCGTTGGTCAGCATTGCGCCCGCCAACATCGTCGGGAAGGCCAAGTAGGAGGACAAAAATGCCGGAAGTACGGAATTGGCAAGGGGAGCCGGTAGGCACCATCGAGATGCAGCTGGCGGTGGCCAAGGAATCGTCGGCCCAGGGATTGATTCACCGGGCGGTGGTGCGGCAGTTGGCCAATGCGCGACAAGGTACCGCCAGTACCCTAACCCGTACCGAAGTGCGGGGGGGCGGCCGCAAGCCGTGGCGGCAAAAGGGAACGGGACGGGCGCGGGCGGGCTCTACCCGATCGCCCTTGTTGCCCGGTGGGGGGGTGATCTTTGGGCCCAAGCCCCGGGACTACTCGCAGAAGATGAACAAGAAGGAGCGGCGGTTGGCCTTGCGCACGGCTTTGCAGAGCCGGGTGGAAGATGTAGCACTCGTTGAGTCTTTCGCCGAGCAGTTGCCCCAACCCAAAACCAAGGAGCTGGTGCAAGCCTTGACCCGCTGGGGCGTGGATCCCAACGGCAAGGTACTGCTGATTGTGGAAGCGCGGACACAAAACGTTTGGTTGTCGGCCCGGAACTTGCCCAAGTTGAAGTTGATTGCGGCCGATCAATTGAATGTTTACGACCTGTTGTGGGCCGATCGCCTGGTGTTGACGGTACCGGCTTGGGAAAAAATCCAAGCGGTATACGGGGGCATGGCCGGCTCAGAGGAGATCGCCCAAGAGATCACGACAGAGACCACCACGGTAGAGGACGGTACCGATCATGGCTAAAATTCCCACCCGGTTTGACGAGCGGCGGTTGTTTGATCTGGTGCGGCGGCCGCTGATCAACGAGAAAGCCACCCGGATGCTGGAGTTGAATAAGTACACCTTTGATGTGGTGGTGACCGCCACCAAGCCGGAAATCCGCGCGGCGATCGAGACTCTGTTCAACGTGAAGGTGACCAAAGTCAACACCCATATTCTGCCGGCACCGGCGCGGCGCGTGGGGCGGTTCAGCGGCAAGCGATCGCAGTACAAGCGGGCGATCGTGACCTTGGCCGAAGGCAACAGCATCACCCTTTTCCCCGAAGTATAGCGAGGTAAGTCATGGGCACCCGAGCCTACAAACCGTATACCGCCAGCACCCGCCAATTGCGGGTGGCGGATTTCGCCGAGATTACCAAAGACGAGCCGGAAAAGTCGCTGACCTACAACTTGCATCGCAAGAAGGGACGGAACAACCGGGGGGTGATCACCAGCCGACGGCGGGGGGGCGGTCACAAAAAGTTGTACCGGGAAATTGATTTTCGGCGCAACAAACGGAACATGCCGGCACAGGTATTGGCGATCGAATACGATCCCAATCGCAATGCGCGGATTGCCCTGGTGCAATACGAAGACGGCGAAAAACGCTACATCTTGCATCCGAAGGGGTTGGCAGTAGGGGCCACCATTTCCGCTGGGGAGAGTGTGCCTTTGGAAATTGGCAACGCCTTGCCTTTGGAGAACATTCCCTTGGGGACTACGGTGCACAACGTGGAATTGGTTCCGGGCAAGGGCGGTCAGATTGTGCGTTCCGCCGGTGGTGCCGCGCAGATTGCAGCCAAGGAGGGGGATTTTGTGACCCTGAAGCTGCCTTCGGGGGAAGTGCGGATGGTACGGCGGCAGTGCTACGCCACCTTGGGGCAAGTGGGCAACACCGACCACAGCAACGAGAGCCTGGGCAAAGCCGGTCGGAACCGGTGGCGCGGGCGACGGCCGTCGGTACGGGGTTCGGTGATGAACCCTGTGGATCACCCCCACGGCGGCGGGGAAGGTCGGTGTCCAATTGGGCGATCGGGCCCGGTCACTCCTTGGGGCAAACCGGCTCTGGGCTACAAGACGCGCAAGAAGAAAAAAGCCAGCAGCGCGTTGATTGTGCGGCGGCGGCGGAAGTCGTCCAAGCGCGGTAAGGGCGGCCGGAACGCATAGGAGCATCTAGGAGGAACCCAGTATGTCGCGATCGCTGAAAAAAGGGCCGTTTGTGGCCGATCACCTGTTGAAGAAAATCGAGAAATTGAACGCCATTGGGCGACGGGAAGCCATCAAAACCTGGTCACGGGCTTCGACCATTTTGCCGCAGATGATTGGGCACACCATTATGGTGCACAACGGGCGGCAACACGTACCGGTGTACATCTCCGATCAGATGGTGGGACACAAGCTCGGTGAATTTGCGCCGACCCGCACCTATCGGAGCCATGCCAAGAGCGATAAGAAGGCGAAGAGGTAAGCCATGCAACTCAGCGATAACGAAGTGTATGCCGTGGCCAAACACGTGCGGATGTCGGCCCACAAAGTGCGGCGGGTGTTGGATCGGATTCGGGGTTGCAGCTACCGCGATGCCCTAATGATGTTGGAGTTTATGCCCTACCGCGCCTGCGAACCCGTCACCAAATTGCTGCGATCGGCTGTTGCCAACGCCGAGCACAACAACGGTATGGATCGGGCCAGTCTCACCATCAGTCAGGCCTATGCCGACATGGGTACCAGTTTGCGGCGGTACCGGCCGCGGGCCCAGGGGCGAGCCTATCAAATCCGCAAACCCACCTGCCACATCACGATTGTTGTTAAGCCCCTGGAGGAAGCACAGTAATGGGACAGAAAATTCACCCCACCGGTCTCCGGCTGGGCATTGTGAAATCCCACCGCTCCCGTTGGTTTGCCAAGGGCGATCGCTACCCAATTTTGATTGAAGAAGACCGGAGCATCCGGGAATTCATCAACAAGAAATTGAGCGGGGCGGGCATTGCCGATGTGATCATCGATCGCAAAGCCGACCAAGTGGATCTGGAGATTCGCACGGCCCGACCGGGGGTCGTGGTCGGTCGGCAGGGAGCCGGCATTGAGGAGCTGCGAAAGGGCGTACTGTCCCATCTGCAAAAAACGGGGACGGCGGCCAAATCGGGCACCAGCCAAGTCCGGATCAACGTGGTGGAAGTGACCAAGGTGGATGCCGAGGCCTCGTTGATTGCCGAGTACATTGCCCAGCAAATTGAGCGACGGGTTTCGTTTCGGCGGGTGGTGCGCCAAGCCATGCAACGGGCCCAACGGGCCGGCGCCGAAGGCATCAAGGTGCAAATTGGCGGACGGTTGAACGGGGCGGAAATTGCGCGGAGCGAGTGGGTGCGGGAAGGGCGCGTACCTTTGCACACGCTGCGGGCCGACATTGACTACGCCTACAAAATCGCCCAGACCATCTATGGGGTGATTGGGATCAAAGTGTGGATTTTCCGGGGGGAAGTGGTACCGGGCGAAGATGCCGCACCGGCACCGACCCAACCGCGACGGCGGCAACCCCGGCGGCGGCCCCAATTTGAAGATCGTTCGGGAGCGGAGGGATAGGCCATGTTGAGTCCAAGACGGACAAAATTTCGGAAGCAGCAGCGGGGGCGGATGTGCGGGCAGTCAACCCGGGCCAACACCGTGGATTTTGGGGATTTCGGGATGCAGGCCCTTGAGCCAGCATGGATCACCTCGCGGCAGATCGAAGCCGGTCGGCGGGCGATGAACCGCTACATTCGGCGGGGGGGCAAGATCTGGATTCGGTTGTTTCCGGACAAGCCCGTGACCCAGCGGGCCGCGGAAACCCGGATGGGTTCCGGGAAAGGGGCCCCCGAATTTTGGGTGGCCGTGGTCAAGCCGGGACGGGTGATGTTTGAGGTGGCTGGGGTGCCGGAAGAAATAGCCCGGGAAGCGATTCGGTTGGCCGCAGCCAAAATGCCGATCAAGACCCGGTTTATTCGCCGGGAAGAAATTCGTGAAGAAGCGGAGGCGTAACCCATGGCTCTACCCAAAATTTCTGAGACGCGGGAACTCAGTGACGAAGCCCTGCGGGAAGCAATTCTCAACACCAAACGGGAGTTGTTTACCCTGCGGATGAAAGTGGCGACCCGGCAACCGGTGAAACCCCACGAGTTCAAGCACGCCAAGCACCGTCTGGCACAACTGATGACGGTGGAAAACGAACGGATGCGGCAGGCGGCAGCTGCCAATGCGGCGGAGTAAGGAGCACCTATGGCCATCAAAGAACGGGTTGGCGTTGTCGTCAGCAACAAAATGGACAAGACGGTGGTGGTGGCGGTCGAAAGCCGGAACGCTCACCCCAAGTACGGAAAAATTGTGGTGCGTACCAAAAAGTACAAGGCCCACGACGAAGAGAACAAATGCCAAGAGGGCGATCGCGTGCGAATTCAAGAAACGCGCCCCCTGAGCCGCACCAAGCGTTGGCAGGTGATCGACATTCTCAATACGGCGCAATAGGAGGGCCGGGCAATGATTCAGCAGGAATCGTATTTGAACGTAGCCGATAACAGCGGGGCCAAAAAGCTCCTGTGCATTCGGGTCGTGGGGGGCGGCAACCGTCGTTATGGGGCGGTGGGCGATGTGATCATTGCCACGGTCAAGGATGCCACTCCCAACATGCCGGTCAAAAAATCGGATGTGGTGCGGGCGGTGATCGTGCGGACGCGGAATCCCATTCGGCGGGAAAGCGGAATGCGGATTTGCTTTGACGACAATGCGGCGGTGATTGTGAACCAAGATGGCAACCCCAAAGGCACGCGGGTGTTTGGCCCGGTGGCGCGGGAGTTGCGGGACAAAAACTTCACCAAAATCGTTTCCTTGGCTCCGGAGGTGATCTGATGGCTTACAAAAAGGCGCCGACCTACCCCGGCAACCGCACCTCTTTTAAGATGCACATCAAAAAAGGGGACACCGTGCAGGTCATTTCTGGGGACGACAAAGGCAAAGTGGGCAAGGTGTTGTCGGTGGATCCCAAGACTGGCCGTGTGGTGGTGGAAGGGGTCAACCTAAAGACCAAGCACCTCAAGCCACAACGGGACGGCGAAAGCGGTCAAGTGGTGACCAAGGAATTTCCGATTCCCAGTTGCAAAGTGATGATTTATTCCACCAAAGAGAAAGTGGCGAGTCGAGTGTGCCACACCTTCACGCCGGAAGGCAAAAAGGTGCGGATGTTGAAAAAGACCGGTGAGATTCTGGGGTAATTTCCCCCATTCCCTTCCCGACCAAGACCGGGAGTCATTCAGGAGAAGAGACCATGTCCGATCGCTTTAAGAAGTTGTACTACGAAGAGGCCATCCCCAAGTTGATGGAGCAGTTCAAGTATACGAACATCCATCAGGTGCCCAAGTTTGAGAAGGTGACCATCAACCGTGGGTTGGGGGAAGCGGCCCAGAACGCCAAGTCCCTGGAGGCTTCGCAGAAAGAGGTTGCCACGATCGCCGGTCAGAAGCCGGTGATTACCCGGGCCAAGAAGGCGATCGCCGGGTTCAAGATTCGGGCGGGGATGCCGATTGGCGTGATGGTAACGTTGCGGCGCGATCGGATGTTCAACTTTTTGGATCGGCTGATCAACTTTTCGTTGCCGCGGATTCGGGATTTTCGGGGGGTAAATCCAAAAAGTTTTGACGGTCGGGGGAATTACACCTTGGGGGTGCGGGAGCAGCTGATTTTCCCGGAAATCAACTACGAC
>DMPD01000355.1:0-6639 GCA_003456125.1 Cyanobacteria bacterium UBA8156
CTGACTCAGGTCGAACTGGGCGATCGCAAGGTGGCGGCTTTGCTGATGCAGATTTTGGATGCCGCCGTCGCTGCTCAAGTGGCTTACAACGAAACCCAAAGCCCCCCCCTGCAAAGCTACGAAGGCGGCCACTTCAGCGGCCCCTTTTGGGAGGGCGATCGCTACTACGTGAGCCGAAACTGGCAATTTCAGGGCCGGGTACCCCTCGACATGCGGCTGGGGACAGGGCAGATCGAGCAGTAGCTAGGAGAACGAGCGCACCGAAAGCGTTGGGTGCTCCTGCTTTGAACGAACTCCGGTGCGTTTTGAGCGAACTCCAGTGCGTTTTGAACGAACTCCAGTGCACTTTGAGCGAACTCGAGTGCGTTTTGAACGAACAGCAGTGCGCTTTGAGCGAACTCCAGTGCGCTTTGACCGAACAGCAGTGCGCTTTGAGCGAACAGCGGTTTGCGGGGCACCCAGTCCAGTTCGCCAACACCGCGCCTAGTCTGGAGTTCTGGCTGGGGGAGCCCTACCCACCAAACCTAGACGATCGCCAGGGCATGGTGAATGTGTTGGGTGACCGTATCCAGATCGCCGTTGGCATCGATGGTGTGAATGCGGTCGGGGAATTGCCGGGCCAAGTCCCGAAACCCTTGGGCCACCCGGTGATGAAAAGCCAAACCTTCCCGATCCAGGCGATCGCCGCCGCCTTTGGCCTGTTGGGCGCGGCTAAGGCAACGGGCCACATCCCCGAGCAGCAGGAGGGTGCGATCGGGTTGGAGTCCAGCGGTCGCCAGGGCGTTAGCGTCCCGAATCACCGCCAGCGGCAATCCCCGGCCATGGTGTTGATAGGCGATCGTGGAGTCGGTGAAGCGATCGCACAAAACGATGTGTCCTGCGGCCAGGGCCGGGGCAATCACTTCGGCGACGTGTTGGCGGCGATCGGCCAACAACAAAAACAATTCCGTGGCGGCTTCCAAATCTTGGCTGTGCAGCAACCAGCGCCGGATGTCGGGCCCCAAGGTGCTGCCGCCGGGTTCGCGGGTGGTGGTAACCCGGTGCCCCCGTGCCCGCAACACTTCGGCTAGCCGGTGCAACTGGGTGGTTTTGCCGGTGCCTTCGGTGCCTTCTAGGGTGATGAAGCGGGGGATCATGCCAGGTACATCCAGCCGGAAATCAGGGTGAGGGCCACGGCTCCCCAAAACACCGGCAGAGCGCCGGGCAGATGCAACCACAACAGCAACACCGCGGCGATTTGGCAGACGGTTTTGGCTTTGCCCCAGAGGTTGGCGCCCGTCACTCCGGTTTGGGGGCCACCGCGCCAGGCCGTCACGGTGAGTTCTCGGGCCAACATCAGAAACACCCCCCAGGCCGGCACCGCCTGCCGTTGCACCAGCACCAAGAGGGGGGCCATTACCAGAATTTTATCCACCAGCGGGTCGAGCATTTTCCCCAGGTCGCTCTCGCACTGGAGGCGGCGGGCGAGATACCCATCCAACCAATCCGTGAGGGCCGCCACCGCAAAGGCGATCGCCCCAATCGCCGCCGGCCAATCTTCGTACACCCCGCCCAGCAAAATCACCGGCACCGCCAACAACCGGGCCAGGGTAATCCAAGTGGGTAGGGTCAGGGGGGATTGCAACATCGTTTGGGCACCGGCACCAGCCGTCCCTGATGGTAGTACAGGGTGCGATCGCCGGCAAAGCGAAAGCGATCGCTTTGGACAGCCCAGATCGGAATGGTGGGGGCCCGCAATACGGCTTGGCTGGGGGTCGTCCCCACCCATTGCCAACCATCGGCCACCGGCCATACGGCGGCTCCCCCAAAGCGATCGGGCAATTGGGTTTGCAAGGCCTGTTCTTGGAGCCGGCCGTGCTGGGGGGCAAACCGGGCGATCGCCCGCCGAAAGGAATTGCGAAACACATACACGCCGTCGATGGTATCGGGCACCGTCAACACCGTGAGGGGCGGGGGTAGGGTGGCCACATCTTGGATCAACTGGTGGGCGATCGCCGAGGCCGTGAGCCACCGCCCGTGGTTCGCCCAGAGCAGCGATCCGTACAATCCCACCAACAACCAGAAGCGGCCGGGAGAGGGGCCCAAAGTCTGGGCGATCGCCCCCGCCAAAAACACCGAGGGCAGGTGCAAAAACCGTTCGCCTTCCTGTCCCGCCAAACCCAAAGGGGCCACCGGCAACAAAAACAGCAACGCCGAAGCCACCCAACGGGGAGCCCGCAGCGCCAACACCGCCAGACCCGTTCCCCCCACCGCCAGCGGCACCCCCCAGGGAAACACCGGTCGGATCAGGGCGATCGCCAAGTTCGCCAGGGCTGCCGGGCCATCCACCCCGGTACCGTAGCCGCCGATCCACTGCCCCAGCGCCAGGTACCGCAGGGGCCAATAAAGGGCCCAAATCCCCCAAAACGGCAAACTGGCCCGCCATCCCCGCCACCCCACCACCGCCACCGGAAACAGCCAAGCCGACTCCTTGGCCAGCAATCGCAACGCAAAGGCCAACCCCGCCAACCGGGGGCGATCGGTCTCCAACCAAAACAGGGCGGCCACCAAACTCAGGGTCACCAACACATCGGAGCGGGCCGCGATCCAAGTCACCGCTTCCCCATGGCAGGGCCAGACCAGCCACAGGCTCGCCACGGCGATCGCCCCCCCCGGCGCCAGGGCCAACCGCGGCCGCAGCCACCGCGCCAACCCATACCCTGCCAAACCGTGCCCCACCACACTGGTGAGGTGATAGCCCCAAGGATTCAGACCCCAGAGCCGGCCATCCAGGTAAAAACTCAAAATCGTCAGCGGTCGCCAGAACGCCGCCCCCCCAAACCGGTGCAATTCTGCCCCCAAATCCCGCCAGGGCAAATCCACCAGGCGATCGACAAAGCCAAAATCATCCGCCAAAAAGAACGTGGGCAGCACCGGCGCGTAGGCCACCACCGCCACCACCAGACAAATCACCAACGTCAAGGCACAACCTCAACCGGGGTCCCCATTTGCACCATCTCAAACAGCGTTTGGATGTCCGGCTCGAACATGCGCACGCAGCCATGGGAAGCCGCTTGCCCCACCGAAGCGCGATCGGGCGTACCGTGAAACCCAATGGCGTTGCGCCCGTCCGACCAAAACCCAATCCACCGGCTGCCCAAGGGATTGTGGGGCCCCGGCGGCACCACATGATTCGTCCACGGGCTTTGCCAAGCCGGGTTTTTCTCCAGCCGCTGTACCGCAAACCGCCCCAGGGGCGTTTCCCAACCCCGTTTCCCCACCGCCACGGGATACCGTGCCGCTTCGGTTTCTCCCCGATACACCACCAGTTGCCGCTCCCCCCGCCGCAACACCAACCGCACCTCCGTGGCGCCAGCCGCCGCGGCGATCGCCCACAGCATGGCCGCCGCCCATCCGCAAACCATCTTCGCCACCATCCGCCATTCGCCTTCCGTGGGTTGGCCATCCCCAAGCATACAATGGCCCCCGGATTCGGTTAAACCCGCCCCGGAGCGTTGCCTTTTTCCCAAAAAGTTCGGGGCTGCGGTATGCTGGCTAGCTGCATTCGTTACCCAAGCCCATGGCCATTCTGGTGCAAAAATTCGGCGGCTCTTCCGTGGCCACCCCCGATCGCCTGCACAACGTGCGCGATCGCATCCTCCAGACGGTAGCCGCCGGCCATCCCGTGGTGGCGGTCGTCTCCGCCATGGGCAAAACCACCGATGAATTGTTGGCTTTGGCCGCCGCCGTCACCGAGGGGCGAGGGGGCAGCGATCGCGAACGGGACTTGCTGCTGGCCAGCGGCGAACAGGTGAGTGTCGCCCTCTTGGCCTTGGCGTTGCAGGCCGCCGGTCAGCCCGCCGTTGGGTTGTTGGGTCATCACCTGCGGATTGTGGCCGAACCGATCCACGGTCGGGCCCGCATTTTGTACGTCGAAACCGATCGCCTGTGGGCCCACCTCCACCAAGGGGAAGTGGTGGTGGTCGCCGGTTTTCAGGGGGTGGCCGCCATGGGCGATCGCGTCACCGATGAAATCGTCACCCTGGGACGGGGCGGCTCCGACACCTCCGCCGTGGCGATCGCCGCCGCCCTGGCCGCCGATCGCTGCGAAATTTACACCGACGTCCCGGGCATTTTGACCACCGATCCCCGGATTGTACCCGCCGCCAGTTTGTTGACCACCATCACCTGCGACGAAATGCTGGAACTGGCCAGCCAGGGCGCGAAAGTGTTGCATCCGCGGGCCGTCGAAATTGCCCGCAACTTTGGCGTGGATTTGGTCGTGCGCTCCAGTTGGAGCCAAGACCCCGGCACCCTGGTCGTTTCGCCGCCCCACTGCCAAGGCAACCCCAAAGCCCTGGAAGTGCACAACTTTGTCGAAGGGGTCACCCTCGATGACCGCCACATCAAAGTAGGGTTGTTGGAGGTGCCCGATCGCCCCGGCATTGCCGCCCAGTTGTTTGGGGCCCTGGCCGAAGCCGGCATCGAAGTGGAAACCATCATCCAATCGATCTACGATCGCACCCTGGCCGGCCCCGTCAACGACATTGTGTTTACCGTGCCTCGGAGCCAGCAAGCCGCAGCAGCCGCCCTTTTGCCCACCCTGCCCTTTGTGCCCCAGTCCATCCAGATTGACCCGGAAGTGGTACGGGTCAGCATTGTGGGGGTCGGCATCGTCGGCCGCCCCGGTATTGTCGCCCAGATGTTCGATGCCTTGGCCCAAGCCCAGATCAACATCCAAACCATTGCCACGTCAGAAATTGAAGTGAGTTGTCTGGTGGCTCGGGCCGAGGGCGATCGGGCCGCCCAACTTTTGCAAGACACCTTTGGCGTGCCCCAAGTCCCGGTGTTGGAGACCACCCTCCATCCCGAAGCCCGCGTCGTGTGTGGGGTCGCCCTGGATCGGCAACGGGTCAAACTGGCGGTGCGGGGGGTACCCGATCGCCCCGGGGCCGCCGCCCAAATTTTTCGTTACCTTGCCGACCGGGGTATTGTCTTGGATACCATCGCCCAGGCCCAATCCAGCCAGAACACCAACGACATTGTCTTTACCGTGGCCACCGCCGATGCCAGCAGCGCCCAGGCAGCCCTGGAGACCGTGGCCCAAGCCCTGGGGTGCCGGGACGTGATTTACGATGGGGAAATCGCCAAAGTGAGCATTGTCGGGGCCGCCATGGCCCGCCAAGCCGGTGTCGCCGCCCGGATGTTTCGGGCCCTTGCGGATTTAGGGGTTAACATTGAAACCATTGCCACCTCCGAAATCAAGGTCAGTTGCATCGTGCGGGAACAACAGGCCGAAGCCGCTGTCCACCGCATCCACGAAGCGTTTGCCCTAGGCGGCGATCGCCCCGTCGTTGTCCCCAACCGTGCCGGATAATTGTTCTATGTCCCCTGAACCCAAACCCCCCCTGGAATCCACCGAGCCGCCAAAACCCAAAGGTCGGGTGCGGGAGTTTGTGGATGAAAATGTCCCCACCCTGGTGGCGGCGATCGCCCTGGCCCTGGGGGTGCGCTGGCTGATTGCCGAACCGCGGTATATCCCCTCCAGCTCGATGGAGCCCACCCTCCAAATCAACGATCGCCTCATCGTCGAAAAAATCACCTACCGGTTTCGGGGCCCCGAGCGCGGCGAAGTGGTGGTGTTCTATCCCCCCAACCATCCCCTGGTAGACGACACCAGCAAGGTCTACATCAAACGGGTAGTGGGTCTGCCGGGCGATCGCCTCCGCATCGCCAAAGGGCAAGTATTTGTCAACGAGCGTCCCCTCGTGGAGCCCTACACCGCCGAAGGCCCCCGCTACCAACTGCCCGTCACCAGCGAAAAAGATTGCCTCGGTTGTTTTCCCGTATTGGCGGAACTCAGTACCAGCGGCAACCCGGTGTTTGTCGTACCGCCCGGCCACTTTTGGGTAATGGGAGACAACCGCAACAACAGTCAGGATTCCCATGCTTGGGGGTTCCTGCCGCAACAGAATCTGGTGGGACGGGCTATCTTTCGCTATTGGCCATTGGATCGCCGGTTTGGGCTGCTCCCCACTCCCCCCTACGCCACCGATTCGCCATCAACTCCGCCCTAGAGATGGGCTACCATAGCGGAGGTTCAATCAAAAAACATGGTCGCACCTCTAAAAATTCGCGATGCGGTTTCACCGTCAGGAGTCAAGCTGGTCATCGTGACCCCCGGCAACCATTTTGACTCTACGGTGTCCTACGACCTGCGCACGCAACTGCACCAAGTGGTGGATTTTGGGTACGCCAACCTGCTGATGGATATGGCCCCTATCCGTAGCTTCGATAGTTCTGGGATTGGCCTATTGGTATCTGTAGCTCGTCGTTGCCGTGACCAGCGGGGTACCCTGGCCTTGTTTGCCCTTCCCGAAATTGTCGTCGTGGCCCTCGAAACCGCCTCTCTGCTCTCCATGTTCCACATTTTTCCCGATGAGGCTACGGCCCTGCAGCAGTTCACCGAGGTGAAATCTCCTTACGTTTAAGGTATTGGGCGTAAGGGCAACGGCTACCCAACCCATACGTTTCTGCCCCTAAGTTTCTGCAAAAGTGAGCCCCTCAGCCACGAGGGAAGAGGGGCTAGACGGGAGGGCCAATGTTTCTATCTTTGGTTTCTATTTTTGGGCTTGAGGTTTGGGCTTGAGGTTTGGGCTT
>DMPD01000355.1:6953-7496 GCA_003456125.1 Cyanobacteria bacterium UBA8156
GAGGTTTGGGCTTGAGGTTTGGTTCTGAGTTTTGGGATCAACCCAACCTAAGCCACCGTGGTTTCGACCACTTCTGCTGCCGATACCTCCGCCTCGGTGCCTTCGTCGGGCGCTGCTTCCGCTTCGACAACAGCTTCCACCAGCGGTTCCTGCAGACCCAACGCCGATTGGGCCATCTGCTCCCGATACTTGGCAGCCATCTCCTCCGCCTTGGCGTAGACCAATTGTGGATCGCGCACCATATCTCCGGGTTCCGCCTCCAGTTGCTTGGTAGACAGGGAAATCCGACCCCGTTCTGCGTCAAGGTCGATGATCATGACCTTCACTTCATCGTTGACGTTGAACACGCTGTGGGGCGTATCGATGTGCTCGTGGGAAATTTCCGAGATGTGCAACAGACCGCTCACACCGCCAATGTCGATGAAAGCCCCGTAGGGTTTGATGCCCCGCACCGTCCCAATGACGACTACGCCCACCTCCCGCTTGTTCATCTTCCGCTCCACCAGGGCCCGGCGATGGCTCAGCACCAAACGGTTGCGGGCC
>DMPD01000300.1:0-557 GCA_003456125.1 Cyanobacteria bacterium UBA8156
TCACCGATAAACTGGTGCGGCAACGGATCGTGAACCTCCCCAAAAGCCAACAGTCCCAGTTGGATGCCCGGCTACTGCGGCAATGGCAGACCCAAGCGGTACACTATTTGCTGGATGCCCGCTCCCCAAATCTGACCCCAACCTCGGCGATCGCCCCCGATCGCCCCCGTCAAGGTCTGACCGCCACCGTCGAGGACTACCTCCGGCAGCGAGAATTGCCCAAAGACCTCCAGCGCGAAGATTTTGTCCAACGGGGGCTGGCCTATCTCACCGCAGAATCTTAAGGATATTTTCACAATCCCCCGAAACGTCGACCTGGTCTAGATTTTCTGGACACGGCACCCCCTCGCTGGGTTGACCACCCTTTCCGCCCTGGGTTGTTTCTCCTACAATGTATCTTGTCAGGACTTCCTGACATTTGAAACCAACCTTATGGATTGGTGACTGCATCCCAAAGGCTTTCCAAAACCGGAGACTTTGGCCCCTTTCGCCAGACTCCCCCTCTCCCGTTCTGGGAAAGGGGCTGGGGGTGACCATCTCAAGGTCAATCTCAAGGT
>DMPD01000300.1:881-7722 GCA_003456125.1 Cyanobacteria bacterium UBA8156
ATCTCAAGGTCAATCTCAAGGTCAATCTCAAGGTCAAACAAAATGGCGACAATTTCGATTTGAAAACCGTATTTAATCCGGTCGATTCAAACCATCATCTGTGTTTTTATTTTACTTTTTTGACTTGTGCCCGTGCTTGCTGTATCCGTTCTCGGCAACGGCATTGGGAAAAAAATTCCCCCCATGATTGTGCAAGGTGATTGTGCGAGCTGCGTGCAAGTCCTGACTTAAATTTTTGTACTGAAAAAGGAGTTTGCCATGGCCGCCATTGTCGTTCGTTGTCCGAATTGCGGTACCCCCGCCCAGCGCCATCTTTTGCCGTTGCTGGCCCAGAGCCGCACCGAGTGTCACCGCTGTGATTATTTGCTGGTGACCTGTACCCGTACCGGCAAGGTGGTGGAAGCCCATGCCCCGGGTTTATCGGCGGCTACCCTGCGGCAGCAGCTGACCGAGCCTCTCCCCGTGGCGATCGCCGCCCGTTGCCATGCCTAATCAGAATCAATTGGCAGCCTGACCAAACTCTCCTTCGAGGATAAAAGGCAGCAAAAAACGTTGGCGCAGGGGGGTTCCTGGTGCTCGCACCAAGGCCGTTTGGTGACCGGCTTTGGCCCCGACCGTCACCGTCACCCAGGCGGGCTGGAGGCGTGTGGGGCTGGGGCGACTTTCTCGTGTCAAGTTGGGAAACAACACGGTCAACACTTCGGGGCGATCGTTGGATTCCTCCTTCAGCAAGCGGCACGACCAAGGGCTGGTGGTGACCACCCGCCGGTTATCGAAAAGCACCCGTTCGATGGTGAGCGTACAGGGCACAGCTGTACCTTCTGGGTATTGGTTGACCAGAGCCGCGGCCTGTTTTTGCACCGCTTCCGGTAGGGTCAAGCGCTTGGTTTCTTCCGCGCTCGGTGGTTGCAACCGTGGAGCATCGGGACGCGGTGGCGAGGGGCCCACCAAGCGGGTTTGGGCAAGGCTTGGCCCCCCGACCAGCCACACGATTCCGGCGATCGCCCCCCAGCCTTGTTTCATGATGTTTGGCATAACGGTTCTCCTTAAACAAAATCAGCAAAAGCGGCTCCCTTTCCAGAGAACCGCCCTTGCTTGCCTCTCCCTAGCGGTACTTAGCGAAACGGCACCCGGTTGTTGTCCAACACTTTCTGCACTTCCGGCCCCGGCTGATAGGTATAGCCAAACCCAGAGCGATCGCTGTCGTCCATGATTTGGGGCGTCACCAAGATGATCACCTCACTGCGTTCCTTTACCGTGCTGGTACTGCGGAACAACGCACCAATGATGGGCAAATCACCAAAGAACGGCACTTTTGCCACCGCTTCGCGATCGGAGTCTTGGATAACTCCTGTCAGCACCAAGGTTTGACCGTCCCGCAACCGCACCTGACCGGAGTTCAACACCCGCTGTGCCAGCAAGTCAATCGGCCCTGAAAAGTTATCCGTCACCACATTCCGCTGACCGGCGATCGTCGAAACCCGTGGTGACAAAGCCATGTTCACAAACCCATTTTCGTCCACCCGGTTAAGTTGAATGTTCAAGGATAGGCCGGCGTTTTCCCGCGTGGGTTGCCCCGTTTCGTTAATCGTCAGGATTTCCTGCCCCAGACTGAGGCTAGCGGTTTCCCCCTCCTGCACCATCAGGGTCGGATCGGTCAACACCTTCGCATTGCCCGACGTAATCGACATCTGCAACCGCGACAGGAACTGCTGCGGTTGTTGGAAAATTTGGGGGAGAGAGAACGCCAATTGCGCTGCCGTGCCCAAAAAGTCTTGGGTCACGTTGTTGGCGGAATTGCTACCGGCACCGGCCGGGGCTACCGGATCGATGCGGGGCGTCGCAATCACCGGCTGGCCGGTTTCCGGGTTGAGCAAAATGGGCGTATTGGCAAAAGGCCCCGTGCGGAAGGCAGAATTACCACTCACGCCCGACAGGTCGCGGTTCAGGGTGCCGCCCGGATTCAAGAAGTAGGTTTGGGGTACGCCCACTTGCCCCGAAGCTCCCGACAATACCGCCTGGCCGGTTGTAGGATCGATGGCCACGGCCGGCCGGCCCAAACCTTGTGCCGGCAGCCGTTGCGGTTGGTTGATGGCAGAAATACCCGGAGTGAAGGGGTTGCCATCGGGACTAAAAGGCGAGCCCGGCTGGTTGGGGTTGCGCTGCACAAACTCCCCGGTGATCGGATCGCGAACCAGCTCCGTCCCCTGCGGGTTTTGGAACAAAGTGGCACCGCCGATGGGATTTGGATAAATCGGTCGCGAGAACTGACCGCCCTGGGTTGGCGAAGCATCGGCCGGCGTCACTTGACCAAAGTTCAGCACGGCTACTCCATCCCGCACCGTAAAAAAGCTGTCGCCGATACCAAAAGAACTGTTGGCATTAACCCCTTGCGTCCGGCTGAGGTTCACATCCACCACCCGCACGTTCACCGCCACCTGGCGTTTCCGAATGTCCAACCGGGCCAACTGCGACGCGGCATAATCCACCAGGCTGGGAGGGCCCACCAACGTTACGCTGTTGCTGTTGGTGTCACCAAACACCTGCAACCCCCGCAGTGGCAAAATCGACCGCTCCGTCCCCTGCACGCTTTCCAACACGGGAATCGCTTCCGTTGGCACGTTGACGATCGCCTGGGCGGCTGTCCCAAGTTGCGCCGTTTGCACCCCGGGGATGGGCCGCTGCCGGTTCACCACCCGTTCGGCCCCCAACCCTGCCAAAAAGGCCGTCGCGCTATCGGCAGAAACCTGGTTCAAGCGATAGGTGCGGTTGACAATGTTTTTCAGGTTAAACGGCAGGCGGGTCGCCACAAACACCGTTTGCCCCATGCGGTTGGCATCCAAACCTGTAATCCGCAAAATGTTGTTGAATACGTCTTGGGCCGACTCGTTTTCAATATCAAGGGCTTCGATCACCCGATCCACGCCGGTACCCGGTTGCGCGGCCGCTTGGCCGGTTTGCACATCGGCAGCCACGACGTTCAAACCTGCTGTCCGGGCAATGATGCGCAGGACTTCCAACACCGGCGCCCGCCGCAACGCCAATTTGGGAATCCGTTCCGCGGTACCCAAATCCACAATGTCAGGACGGAGGTTGGTGGTGCTCACCGAAATGTCACCGACGGGGGGTGGAACCGGCCGTCGCCGTGGCGGCGGGACAACTCCTTGCACCCGTCCAGGTACCCGCGGGGTCACCGGTTGCGCCGTCGGTACCGTCACGGACGATCGCCCCGGCATGGGCGTAACCGGTTCCTGCTGGGCCAGACGGGGTTCCCCATTCGCCGAACGAATCGTAACCTTCGGCTCAAAGAGTGGTTTTACTGCGGTCGGCGCATTGACCACCCGTTGGGGCGGTGTGTTTTGGCTTTTGTTTTCTTCCGCAGCTTGCGCTTTGGCTGGCAAGAATGCGACATGAGGGATAACGGCGATCGCTGCCAGCCAGCACAGCAACGACGGCTCCAATTGATAACGCATAACTCTGGGACTCCTCGTGTTAACCACTGCTTCGAGCCGGAATCGGTTACCCAAAACCCGTCTCGCTTCGTCCCTACCACCCTAAACCTTCTTCTGAGCCTTTCTCGTGACCGCCCAGCGATGGTCTCACAGCAAGTGCTTGATATCGCCAGTCTTCATCACCAGACTCTATCACCAGACTCTTTTTGCCCGGTACTTTAGTTCAATTCACCGCCGAGAGAGCTACCGGCTCCCGCATCAACCGGGGCACCAACTTGCCGACTCATTTGCACGAACAAGCAACCCCGGTTTTACCTGCAAAATTCGCCCATCAGTCTACCCTGAAACCCCCAGATTGGGACAAAGCCCTAATCGGGATTTGGGTACTACTGCGCGGGCGGTGCAGCTGGGGGTGCCGGCGGCTCGATTTTCACCGGAACGCTGGCCGTCAGATCAAACGAGACATCCAGTACCGGCGGCAACGTTCGCAGAATCTGTGTTTGCTGCTCCGGGGTGAACCGGCTGTCTTCGGCGGCCCGTAGGTTGGTGACGGTTGTGACCTGCAGGTTGGATAGCTGCAGCAGCGGTTTCAGACGTTCGATATTGCGAATCGAAATCACCAAGTCTTCAAACAAGCCGGAAAACTTGATCGGTACCTTGGTTTCCTCGAACTGAGCCCCCACCACCGGAGCGGCTCCGGCGGCGGCAGGCGCACTTGGGGGCTTGGGGGGGGTGGTCACCGGCCGAAATTCCCGCAGACCGGCCCGGGTCTCAATTTGCAAACCAAAGGTATTGGGAACCCGCACCAACTCAGGGATTTGGGCATTCAAGTCAAACAGCAGCGTCGCCAGCGTACTCGGCGAAGGCATCAGGGCAATCACCGCTTCGTTTTTGGCTTTGGCCGCTTCCAGCTTTTGTTTGGGATCCCCTTTCTGGGCAATCTGCGCTTTCTTTTGATCGTTGCCGGAAGTCTTTTCCCTAATTTGGGTGTCGTTTTGCTCGATTTCACCAAACAGCGGTGACACAAAGTTGGCAAAGCCAAAGCCGGCGGCCCCAACCCCCAACACCCCCAAAGCAATCCCGATGGTTTTGCCCGTCAGGGTCATCCCAAATAAGACAGGTCCCGATGGGGTATCGTCAAATTCCCCTGCTCCCAAACTTGCGGTCATTCGATTACTCCCTCCTCTTGCAATAAACGAATCCGGGCTACGGCCCCTTCAGCGCGCAGGCGCTCTAGGTCAGACAAGAGCTCGGCGGTATTTTTGGTGGTCAACCCAGCCCGAATCTCAAAATCCACCAAAGCAATGCGTGTATCGGGGTCTTCTCTCCCCTGGATGGCGCTCTGTAGTTTCACCTGTTCACTTGTGAACAAGGGCGAATCCTTGAGTACCAACACAAAACGGTTGGCATCATCGTAATTGCGCGCTTGACCCCTCAGGGTGACCTCGGTACCCGATTGCTGAATGCCTGTGATCCGGATGTCCTTAAGGGTGCGCTCCCGCACTTCGGTCAAAATCGCCGACAGCGGAACTTGACCCACAAACAGTTTCACCAACTCTTGGGTTTCGGCTTCAATTTGCTGTACCGATTGCTCCGCACTGGCTAATTCCTTCAGTCGGGCATCCAGTTGCTGCTCTTCTTGGGTGAGTTGGGCAATTTGTTGCTTCTGAGTCGCGACCGCGTTGCTCAGGGCAAAGAACATACCCCCGACCGCAGCGAGCGCCAAGGCGGCAACCCCACCCCCAATGGCGACAAATTTGCCTTCATCCGCCGAGATGACACCGGCGGCTCCCACTTCCTGGGTTTTGCGCGAATCGTCCTCTAAAAAGTTAATGTCGAGAGTGTACATGGCTCCTGGCGATAGCTCGCTCCGTTAGGTTGTGTGGATAGGTTGTGTGGATAAATCTAGGTAGGTTGGGTTAGATGCATTGCGCTCGATCGCTTGAGCTTGGGAATGGAATCTTGGTAAGGCCGGGTTTGGCGCTCGGCCGGTAGCTCTTCTTTAATTTACCCCCTTTGCCCTAGGCTTCGCGCACCCCCAAGCCCATGGCGATCGCCAAGGACATGCGTTGGTAGGGCTGCAACTCCCGGTCGGATTTGACGTTGAGCACTTGCAGGGGGTCGACCTGCTCGGTATCGATGCCCAAACGTTGCCGGAAAAATTCATCCAGATTTTGGATGCAAGCGCCCGGCCCCGCGATCAGCAGATGCACTACGTCAGCCCCTTGGGTCTGGCCGCAGTGAAAATCAATGGAGCGGCGCAATTCATCCGCCAGGTCGCTGAGTACCCGCAGGATGGCGGCATCCCCAGGACTGCCGCCGCCCATCCCGGCCAAACCGGCGGTGTCCATGGTTTGGATGGGTACCACCAATTCTTGAAGGTCTTCGAGGTTGGTGGTGGCGCGGGGCGGCAGGTTGATGGCTCGCAATTGGGCATTTTGCAGTGTGGCCGTACCGATCGCCACGGTGCGCGAAAACTGGGGAATGCCGTCCACGGCGATCGTGATTTCGGTGGCTTCGTACTCAATGTCCAGGATGGCGACCCCTTCCGCCAAAGAGGAAAATCGGGTGAGGCTGGCGTGCAGGGTGCGAATCAGGGCGAAGCTGGTGACTTCGACGATATCGGCATCCAGGTTTGCCACTTGCAAGGCCTGGAGGTAGGTATCGGTGACTTCTTTGGGGGTGGCCACCATCAACACTTCTTGCCGCTCTACCCCGTCATCGTCGAGGGTGATGCCCAGTTTTTGGTAGTCCACGTCTGCATCTTCCCGCGGAAACGGCAAGTACAGGCTGGCTTCTTGGTTCAGAATTAAATCCCGCAGCTCTTCGTCGGGAATTTCCGCGGGCAGTTTGATTAAACGACTTACGGTTTCGCGACCCGGTACCGCTGTTGCGGCTTTCTTGAGCTTGATTTTGTTGGTCGCTAGGAGCTCCCGGATGACTTCCCCCAACGCGATTGGGTCGGTGATGCGCCCTTCTTCCACCACGCCTTCCGGCAATTCGACCGTAGCATAGTTTGCCAGCTTGTAGGACTGCCCGGTTTGGCGCATTTCAACAACGTTGATGCGCTCGGAACCGATTTCAATGCCCAGTCCTTTGGGTTTCCCGCCAAAGATGTTGCCAAACATAGGTTTTCGTACGTGGATTTCGCACGCTAGGAGGGAAGTCGTCCCTTCTTGGGTGGTTGCTGGGATTATAGGATGGCCCTAGACCTTGTCAATAGGTTTATGCGTAACCTTTAATTCAGCCCAAACCACGCGAAGTATCCCTGGGCGATCGCTTCGCCGTAAAACAAGGCTACTCCCCCCCCGATCGCCAGGAAGGGCCCAAACGGTACCGGTTGCCCCCGCCCCACTTGCCCCAGGTTCCCCAACACGCCGGCCACGACG
>DMPD01000240.1 GCA_003456125.1 Cyanobacteria bacterium UBA8156
TCTATCCGAAACGACTATATTTAGCGCTACCAAATTTTGTAACAAAGGCTTCGATCTTTGGGAGCGTGTCACCAAGTGGATATGAAAGGATATCAGACCCCAGCCATGGGCAAGGCTGGGGGGCAAGCAAGGGCCTAGGCCAGCCGCTCCAAGACCCGCCGCGCAGCAGCCAACACAAACGCGACATCCTCTTCGGTGTGGGCTAAGGAAGTAAAACCCGCCTCAAACTGCGAAGGCGCGAGGTACACCCCTTCTTCCAACATCCCCCGATGAAATCGGCTGAACTTGACCAGATCGCTGGTTTTGGCATCGGCGTAGTTGCGCACCGGGCGATCCGTGAAGAAAAACCCGAACATGCCGCCAATATGCACACCCGTCATGGCATGGCCCGTTTCTTGGGCGATTGCCAACAGCCCTGCCGTCAGCTTTTGGGTAATGGTCTCCAGATACTCGTAGGTGCCGGGACGCTGCAAAATTTCCAGGGTTTTGATGCCCGCCGCCATCGCCAACGGATTTCCGGAGAGGGTACCGGCTTGGTACATCGGCCCGGCTGGGGCCACCAACTCCATGATTTCCCGGCGGCCACCGTAGGCCCCCACCGGCAACCCCCCACCAATGATTTTGCCCAAGCACGTCAAATCCGGGGTAATGCCAAACCGGGCTTGGGCTCCCCCATAGGACAACCGAAATCCCGTCATCACTTCATCGAACACCAACAGGGTCCCGTGTTCCCGGCAAAGGGTCTGCAGCCCCGCCAAAAAGCCCGGCCCCGGCGGAATGCACCCCGCATTCCCCACCACCGGCTCCAAAATGACACCGGCAATCTCCTGGGGATGGGCCGCAAACAATGCCGCCACCGCCTCCAAATCGTTGTAGGGCGCCGTCAACGTATTGGCGGTGGTAGATTTGGGCACCCCAGGCGAATCCGGCAGCCCCAGGGTGGCCACCCCCGACCCCGCCTGCACCAAAAACATGTCGGCGTGGCCGTGGTAGCACCCCTCAAACTTGATGATTTTTTCCCGCTGCGTGTAGGCCCGCATCAGGCGCAGCACCGACATGCAGGCCTCCGTCCCCGAATTCACAAACCGCACCATCTCAATGCTGGGCACCGCGGCAATGGTCATTTCTGCCAATACGTTTTCGGCTGCGCAGGGGGCACCAAAACTGGTGCCTTTGTCCAAAGATTCCCGCAACGCCGCCAACACTTCGGGATGGGCATGGCCCACGATCGCCGGGCCCCAGGTGCCAATGAAGTCCACATATTTGTTGCCGTCCACATCCCAGATGTAGGCCCCCTGCACCCGGTCAAACACGATGGGTTCCCCCCCCACCGACTTGAAAGCCCGTACCGGCGAGCTGACTCCCCCCGGCATCAATTCTTTGGCGCGGGCGAAAATTTGCTGAGATTTGTCCGTGCGGAAAGGCGATGCAACCATGATGTTTACAGGATTTAAAAATTTTGTCTAAAAAGCAGCCAAACGCCAAGGATGCGATGTGCCCCCGTCTCCGTTCGTCGCCGGTGAGGATTGGGGCACAGGCAATCCAGCTATACTATAAATCCTCAGCGGAGGGTAAGGATGACGGTCAAGCCGGAATGGTTGCGGGTGAAGGCCCCCCAGTGGGAGCGGGTGGGGTCCGTCAAGGAAACGTTGCGGGATTTGGGTCTGAACACCGTGTGCGAGGAGGCCTCCTGCCCCAACATCGGCGAATGTTTTGCCAAGGGCACCGCCACGTTTTTGATCATGGGGCCAGCTTGTACGCGGGCCTGTCCCTACTGCGATATTGATTTTGAAAAGAAACCGAAACCCCTCGACCCCACGGAACCCGATCGCCTGGCCGCGGCGGTGGCGCGGATGGGGTTGGCCCATGTGGTGATTACAGCGGTGAACCGGGATGATTTGCCCGACGGGGGGGCCAGTCAATTCGGACGCTGCATCGAAGCCGTGCGTCAAGCCATGCCCCAAACCACGATCGAGGTGTTGATTCCCGATTTGTGCGGCAATTGGGAAGCCCTGGCCACCATCCTGCAGGCGGCCCCGGCCGTGTTGAACCACAACACGGAAACCGTTCCCCGGCTGTACCGGCGGGTGCGGCCCCAAGCCCAATACGATCGCACCCTGGAGCTGTTGCGGCGATCGCGGGCCCTGCGCCCCAGCGTCTACACCAAGTCGGGGGTGATGGTGGGTTTGGGCGAAGGTTTTGAGGAAGTGGTGGCGGTCATGCAGGATTTGCGGGCCGTGGATTGCGACATTTTGACCCTGGGGCAATACCTCCAACCCAGCCCCAAGCACCTGCCGGTGCAAGAATTTGTACCGCCGGCGCGGTTTGAGCAGTGGGCTCAAATTGGACAAGACTTGGGCTTTTTGCAGGTGGTGGCCTCGCCCCTCACCCGCAGTTCCTACCACGCCGAGGAAGTGCGAAAATTGATGGTGCAGTATCCCCGTACCGCCTAATGCTGGCCCGGATTTGGAGTGCGGCGATCGTCGGCATTGATGCGGTACCCGTTGCCGTGGAGGTGGATGTCTCGCCGGGGTTGCCGGCGACGGTCGTCGTGGGCTTGCCCGATACCGCGGTGCAAGAGAGCAAAGAGCGGGTCAAAGCCGCGATCAAAAACGCCGGGTTGGCTTTCCCCATCAAGCGGATTGTGGTGGGGTTGGCCCCAGCCGATTTGCGCAAAGAAGGTCCCAGCTTTGATTTGGCGATCGCCCTGGGGATTTTGGCCGGCTCGGAGCAGGTGGAACCGTCCCTGTTAGGGGATCACCTGTTTTTGGGGGAACTCTCCCTGGATGGCAGTTTGCGACCCGTCACCGGGGTGTTGCCCATTGCCGCTACTGCCCAGGAACTGGGGATGAAAGGGCTGATCGTGCCGGCGGCCAACGCGGCCGAAGCGGCGATCGCCACGGAAGTTCCTACCTACGGTTTGCACAGTTTGACCGAGGTGGTGGCTTTCTTAGCCGATCCCGCAAAATTCACCCCGATCGCCAAACAGGGGCTGTCGGCAGCGCCCCCTACCACGCCCCCCCTGGATTTGAAGGATGTCAAAGGTCAGCAACACGCCCGCCGGGCTTTGGAAATTGCGGCGGCGGGGGGCCACAACCTGATTTTTGTCGGGCCGCCCGGTTCGGGCAAAACCCTGTTGGCGCGACGGCTGCCGGGTATTCTGCCCCCCATGACCTTCGCCGAAGCGTTGGAAACCACCCGGGTGCACTCGGTGGCAGGCTTGTTGCAGGGGGGCGGCTTGGTGCAAGAGCGCCCCTTTCGCAGTCCCCACCACTCCGCGTCGGGGCCCTCGCTGGTGGGCGGCGGCAGTTTTCCCCGCCCCGGAGAAATTTCTTTGGCTACCAATGGGGTGTTGTTTTTGGATGAACTGACCGAGTTCAAACGGGACGTGTTGGAATTTTTGCGACAGCCCCTCGAAGACGGCTACGTGACGGTATCGCGCACCCGCCAGACCGTGCAATACCCCGCCCGGTTTATGTTGGTGGCCAGCACCAATCCCTGTCCCTGCGGCTACTACGGCGATCCCACCCAACCCTGCACTTGCTCCCCCAACCAACGCGATCGCTACTGGGCCAAGCTGTCCGGGCCGTTGATGGATCGGATCGATTTGCATGTCACCGTGGGCCGCCTCCGTCCCGAAGAAATTGTCAGCCATCAAGAGGGGGAACCCTCGCACCGCGTGTTGACCCGTGTCGCCCAAGCCCGGGCCCAACAACAACAGCGTTTTGCCGACGAAGACATTCGCTGCAACGCCCAAATGCAGGGCCGCCATTTGCGCCAACATTGCCGACTGGACAAATCCTCGCAAGACCTGCTGGAAGGAGCCATTCGGCGGTTGGGATTGTCTGCTCGGGCGGGCGATCGCGTGTTGAAGGTGGCCCGCACCATTGCCGACTTGGCCGGTGCCCCAGATTTGACCACCAGCCACGTGGCCGAAGCCATCCAGTACCGCAGCTTGGATCGAATTGGTTAATCGGATTGGTTAGAGGTTTTGGGGACTTATAGTCGTTTCGGAGAGAAA
>DMPD01000302.1:0-3580 GCA_003456125.1 Cyanobacteria bacterium UBA8156
TTGCCGGGGTGGGGGTCGGCATGGAAGAAGCCAAATTCCAACAACTGCCGCAAACCAGACATCACGCCAATCCGCACCAGTTCGTCTGTATCCAGACCCGCCGCCTGAATTTTGGCAATGTCGGTGAGCTTGATGCCGTGGATCCATTCCATCGTCAACACCCGCCGACTGCTGTAGCGCCAGTAGATCGCCGGCGCTTTGACCTTGGGATCGTCGGCAAAATAGGCGGCAAACCGCTCGGCGTTGTGGGCTTCGTTGAGGTAATCGATTTCCTCAAACAACTTGGTGCCAAACTCGTCCACGATCGCCACCAAATCGTTGCCCAATTGCAGGGGTAGCCAATCGCCAAACCATCCTGCCAACAACCGCAACAGCCGCAAATCCCGGGTGATGGCCTCCATCAAATCGGGGCGCTGCACCTTCACCGCCACCTCTTCGCCGCTGTGCAACCGCCCTTGGTACACTTGCCCCAAACTAGCAGCAGCCACCGGACTGGCGGACAGGCTGGCATAAACCTCCGAGACCGGCTGCCCCAACTCCCGCTCGATGATGGCGTAGGCCACCGCATTGGCAAAGGGCGGTAGCTGATCCTGCAACTTCACCAATTCTTCCAACAAATCCGCCCGCACCAAATCCGGTCGGGTAGAGAGGGCTTGCCCCACCTTGATGTAGGTCGGCCCCAACGCCGTCAAAATCTGCCGCAGTTGGGCCGCCCGCTCGGGAAACCGCTGCCCCTTCTGGCCCCACGTGGTATCCCACAACAGACCCAACCCAAATCCCAAAAAGGCGAAAACCACCCGTAAAAACCGACCCAAAATTATCCAGGGTCGGCCACGATACTGCTGGGCGATCGCCTCGGGGTCGTAAGCAATCATTTCGGGAGTGGGCTGGGGTACCATAAGCGCAAACATTGGGGTTTTTTCCATTGTATACACAACTACATCCACCGTTGCCAATCGTAACGATCGGGATAGAATTGCGGGCTACGGGCGCCAATTATGGGGAACCTCTAAAAGCGGGTCGCCGGGGTGCAGCCCCCGTCCTTGGTTCTTGGCAATACTGCTGTGCCAGCACAATAACGGGCTGTTGAGAATAAAGAGAGGTTATCCATGACCGGGGCGATCGCGGTGGTGCCGTTGGTACCGGGGTTTGAGGAAATCGAAGCCGTGACCATTATCGATGTATTGCGGCGGGGTGGTGTCTCGGTGGTGGTGGCGGGCCTGACCGCGGAGCCAGTGGCCGGCTCCCACGATATTGCGCTTGTACCAGACCAGATTTTGGGGGCGATCGCCTGGGACGAGGTATCGGCGTTGGTGTTGCCGGGGGGCCCCGGGACAGCCACCTTGCAAACCACGGAGCCTGTGATTCAGGCTTTGCAAAAACTGCACGGAGCCGGCAAACTGACGGCGGCGGTGTGTGCGGCGCCTTTGGTGTTGGCAGCCGCGGGGTTGCTCACGGGCAAACGGGTGACCTCCTATCCCACGGTGCGCGATCGCCTGGGGGGGATTTGGGTGGAGGAACCGGTGGTGCAGGATGGCACCATCCTCACCGGCAGCGGGCCGGCCACGGCGTTGCCCTTTGCCTTAAAGGTTTTGGCTTACCTCGCCGGGGCGGAAGTGGCCGAGAACGTGGCGCAGGGGATGTTGTACCCCATCTAGCTCCGGAGGGTCACCCCGTATTTCTCCACTAGCATTTCCCGGACTTTTTGGTGCACCGGGTGGATGTCTTCTTCCGTCAGGGTGCGATCGCCGGCTTGGTAGATCAACCGAAAGGCCAAGCTCCGGCAGCCGGTGGGGACTCCTTCCCCCCGATACTCGTCGATGGGCTGCACCAACACCAACAATTCGCCGGCGGTGCGCACCATGGCCCGCCCGATCTCGGCCGCCGTGTATTTGAGGGGGGCAAAAAAGGCAATGTCGCGATCGCTAGCGGGAAAGGTCGAATAGGCCTGAAACAGGGGCACCGGTTGCCGTTGCATGCCGTCCAACAACGGATACAGATCGCACTCGAAGGCGTACACCTCATCCGGCAGACCCTTTTCGGCCCGCAGTTGGGGATGGAGTTGACCGAAGGTGCCCAAGCGCTCCCCTTCGATCCAGAGGGAGGCCGTCCGCCCCGGATGGAACCGCCCATCGCTGCTGTCGGGTTGGTATTCGACGGTCACCCCCACCCGCGCAAACACGCTTTCCAAAATGCCTTTGGCTTCGTACCAGGTGAGGAGATGGCCCTGCTTTTGCCAATCGCCAACGGTGCGATCGCCCCCGAAAATGGCCGCCAGGTTATCGGTTTCGGCACTGCCTTCCCCGTCGATCCAAAACACGCGCCCAATTTCAAAGGCGTTGAGGGGGCCATTGCTCCAATTTAGGTTGGCGGCGAAGGCATCGATCAGGCCGGTGAGCAGGTCGGTGCGCAGGGCCCCATACTCGGCGGCGATCGGATTGCTGAGGGTCAGGGCCTGGCTGCTTCCCACCGGACACAGGGAATTTTGCACCACTTCGGTCAAACCCACCGCCCGCAGACACTCCCGGATTTGGCGAACGCTGCTGATATCGGCCGGCAGGTACCCCACTTCGGTACGGGCGGGCAAGGTTTCGACAAATTTGTCGTAGCCGTAGATGCGGGCAATTTCTTCGATCAAATCAATTTCGCGTTCGATGTCCGACAACCGGAACGGTGGCACCGTCACCTGCCACCGGAGCAACACCATGCCGTTTTCTAGACGGGGGGGCAAGGGCGCCAAGGCAAATTCCAAAGCCCCCAACACCTGCTCGATTTCCGGGCCATCCAAACTGCGGATGGTGCGATCGGCTCCTTCTACGCCCCCCAACACCTGCCACACTTTCTCTTGGCGCAGCTCAATCTGACGGGTGAGAAGTCCGCGGCTGTCTACTTCCGATTGCCCAATGACCTCCCCGCCCGCCAATTCCAAAATCAGGGCGATCGCCCGATCGCTGGCCAGGGGCAAGGCCGCCGGGTCTACCCCCCGTTCGTAGCGGGCGGAGGCCTCCGTGCGCAGTCCCTGGGCCCGGGCCGATCGCCGAATCACCGCCCGATCGAACAACGCCGCTTCCAAAAACACGTTGACGGTGGTCTCCCGCACTTCGGTGGCTTCGCCGCCCATCACCCCCGCCAAGGCCACGGGGCGATCGCCCGCGGTAATCACCAGGTTTTGGGAAGTCAAAGCGCGTTCTTTGCCGTCGAGGGTGATCAACATTTCATCGGTTTTGGCCAAGCGCACCCCCACCTGGAGGGGCTCCCCCAGGGTATCGGCATCAAAGGCATGGAGGGGTTGGCCCCACTCCCACAATATGAAATTGGTGATGTCTACCACATTGGAGATGGGACGGATGCCCACCCCCTGCAACCGACGTTGCAACCATTCGGGGGAAGGCTCCACCCGCACATTGCGGAGGAGGGTGCCCCGGTAGGCCGGACAGGCCTTGGCATCGGCGATCGCCAAGCTGGGGCCCGGCGGGGCGAGAGGCTGGGTCGCCACCGGCAGTTTCACTTGGGTGCCCAACAACGCCGCCACTTCCCGGGCCAGACCAATCAGGCTGAGGGCATCGGCCCGGTTGGCCGT
>DMPD01000302.1:3900-4541 GCA_003456125.1 Cyanobacteria bacterium UBA8156
GGGCATCGGCCCGGTTGGCCGTTGAGGTCACATCCAAAACGCCATCGTCCAACCCCAACAGCGGCCGCACATCGCTACCCAGGGGCGGCTCCCCCGGAAACTCATGGATACCGGCCGAAGTTTTCTCCAGACCCAGTTCCGCCAGGGAGCACAGCATTCCTTCCGATCGCTCCCCCCGTAGTTTGGTGGCCCGAATTTTGAGATCGATGTTGGGGAGGTAGGTGCCGACGGTGGCCACCGCCACCCGCAACCCCGTCCGGGCATTGGCGGCGCCGCACACGATGTGCAACGGCTCGCTGGTACCGATGTTGACGGTACACACCTGCAATTTATCGGCATTGGGGTGGGGGGCCGCGGCCACGATTTCGCCAATCACCACGCCATCGGCCCAAGTGCGCCGGTCTTCGATGGACTCCACCTCAAAACCGGCCATGGTCAGCCGTTCTGCCAGTTCTTGGGGGGACAGGGAGAAATCCACATACTCCCGCAACCAGTTGACCGAAATACGCATGATGGGGCACGCTACAAATGTTCTTCATCCTATCAAACCCTGGCCCTGGCACCATGGAAAGCGATCGATGTCATCCCTATTTTTGTTGATGGCTCCCTCCCAAGCCGTGGCGATCGCCCACCACACAACC
>DMPD01000269.1 GCA_003456125.1 Cyanobacteria bacterium UBA8156
GTTGGAGTTGGATTTCGAGGGTGTAGGTGTCCGCCGCCCGCACCTGGGCGATCGCCCCCTTCAGAGCTTCGGCCAAGGCTTCCCCCGTCAGGCCGGGGTGTTGGAGGGTGAGGGTGTATTCGCTGGCCCGCACCCGCGAAGCACTGTTTTCGGTGCCGGGAGCCAAAGTTAGCACCTCATAAATCGGCAACTCCGGATCGATTTGGGCCACCAGGCGATCGCGAAATTCGGAGATCGGCACCACCGCCGTCAACTCCACATCCAGCAACTCGCCGGTACCGGTATGGCCCAACGACAAGGCCGCCGCCATCGACACCCGGGGTTGGGGACTAAAGCCCCCCGTGTAGGCCACCGGCAAAGCGGCCCGCCGCATCGCCCGCTCCCAATACCGCATCAAATCCAAGTGAGAAATGAGCGCCATGGCCCCCAACTTGCCGAACCGCACCTGCAACCGCTGCAACCGGGGCTTGGTACCCGGATGGGCCGGCGGCACATAATCGGGCAGCGGCGGCGGCGGCGCCACCACATTGTGACCAAAACCGGGGCCGCAGACCCCACACCGATAGCAACTGTGAAACGAACAATCCGGCACCACAGCGGCCGCCAAAGCCTCTTGCCAATCCTTTTGCAACCAGCCCTTGGCAATACCCGTATCCACCACGTCCCAGGGCAAGGGCTCTTCCAAACCCGGCGCCGGCATTTTCCAGACCAAACCCGCTTCCTGAATGGCTTGGGCCCACGCCCCAAAGGCCCGATCGGCATTTTCAAACCAGGAATCCATCCCGGCCCCCAACTCCCACGCCCGCCGAATCACCGGCCCCAAAAGGCGATCGCCCCGACCCAAAAAGTCTTCCATCGCCGAGATGCGCACATCGGTGTAGTTCACCTTGGTGCCCCGCAAACTGCGAAAGGCCTGTCGGAGGAGGTCTTGCTTACGCCGAAACTCCTCGGTCGAAACCGGATGCCACTGGAAAGGGGTATGGGGCTTCGGCGTGAAATTAGAGATCGTGACATTCACCTCCAACCGTTTGCGGCCCGGCCACCGACACTCCTGCTGCAACCAACCAATGGTGCGCACAATCCCCAACACATCGTCATCGGTTTCCGTGGGCAGACCAATCATGAAATACAACTTCACCTTATCCCAGCCCTGTTCGTAGGCGGTTTTCACCCCCCGCAACAACTCCTCATCCGTCAACCCCTTGTTGATCACATCCCGCAACCGCTGGGTGCCCGCCTCCGGCGCAAACGTCAAACTTTGGGGTTTGCGGCCCTCGTCCGTCAAAATGGCGGCAATGTTTTCGTCAAAGCGATCGACCCGCTGGCTGGGCAACGACAACGACACATACTCCTCGCCAAACCGCTGCTTCACCGCTAGCCCCACCGCCGGCAACGACAAATAATCCGAGCAGGACAGCGACAACAGCGAAAACTCGTTGTAGCCCGTTTCCCGCAAGGCTTTCTCGATCGTCTCCACGATCGCCTCCGGGTCAACATCGCGGGCCGGCCGCGTCAACATCCCCGGCTGGCAAAACCGGCAACCGCGGGTACACCCCCGCCGAATCTCCACCGTCAGGCGATCGTGCACCGTCTCCACCAAGGGCACCAACCGCAACCCCTTCTCCGGCTGAGGCGTGGCCACCCGCCGCCGCACCCGGGCCGGCACCCCCTCCCGGTTGGGCACCACCGCCCCCGTGGCCTCCACCCGGTAAAACTGCGGTACATACACCCCCGGCACCTGGGCCAACGCCCGGAGCTTCTCCCCACGGGATTTCCCCCGCACCGCCATCAACGCCTCACCAATTTCCGGCAACAGTTCTTCGCCGTCCCCCAACGCCACAAAATCCAGAAAATCGCCGTAGGGTTCCGGATTGGAAGTCGCCGTTTGGCCCCCGGCAAACACCAGCGGCCCCTCGTAATTTTGCCGTTCCTGCCAAGTGAGAGGAATTTCCGCCAACGTCAACATCTCCAGGATGTTGGTAGCCCCCAATTCATAACTCAGGCTAAACCCCAAAATGTCGAAATTGGCCAAGGGTTGCCGCGACTCCACGCCAAACAACGGCGTGTGGGTCGCCCGCAACTTCATCGCCAAATCCGGCCCCGGCAAATAGGCCCGATCGCACAACCAACGGGGGCGATCGTTGAGAATGCTGTACAAAATCACATGGCCCAGATTGGAAGCCCCCACCTCGTACACCTCTGGGTAGGTGAGGCACCACCGCAAATCGGCGCCATCCCAGGGCTTGCGCACCGCTCCGTGTTCGTTGCCCAAATAGCGGGCCGGTTTGAAAATGTCGGGGCCAAGCAAACCCTCCACCGCCACCACCATGGCTCCGTTTCCGTACATTGCGATTCCAGTATATCTAGCGCTACACTGAGGCCAATCTTGACGAAAAACGGAAATTCATGACCCAAACCGCCCCCACCGAAAGCGATCGCGGCAAGAACAAAGCCAGCACCAAAAGTTTTGAAGCCATGCGCAAGTTTGCCGAAACCTACGCCAAGCGCACCGGCACCTACTTTTGCGTCGATCCCAAGATCACCAACGCCGTGATCGAAGGCTTGGCCAAGCACAAAGACGATCTGGGGGCCCCCCTCTGCCCCTGTCGCTACTACGAAGACAAGCAGGCCGAAGTCGAAAACACCTACTGGAACTGCCCCTGCGTCCCCATGCGCGAACGCAAAGAATGCCACTGCCTCCTCTTTTTGACCGAAGATAACCCCTTTGTTGGCACCCAACAGGAACTCGAAGTTGTAGCCGTGGATTACGACGAGTAATCCCCAATCCGGCTATACTTAACATTAAGTTACATAAATTCACAAAGCCGGGTCGGGTGTTGCTGCCCGTGTTTTTTCATTAGCGAGGAATTCCATGAAGAAGAACAATAACAACAAGCGGTGGCGGAGCTACGCGCTCTATGCCTTTTTGGTGGCGATCGTGCTGTTTTTGGGTTCGGCATTGTTGGAAGGGCAATCGCCGCCGCAGGAAGAGTGGCGCTACAGCCAATTGTTGGATGCGGTGCAGAACCGACAGGGGGTATCGCGGGTCGTCTTGAGCCCCGATCGCACCTGGGCGGAGGTAACGGTACCCAGCAGCGGCCCCGAGGGCAAAAAGCGGGTGCGGGTGAACCTGCCCAACGACCCGGAATTTGTGAAAATTTTGACGGAAAAGGGCATCGAAATTGATGTGGCGGCCCGGCGCAACGACGGCGCGGTGGTGCAGACCCTGAGCAGTTTCGTATTGCCGGTGTTGTTGTTGGTGGGATTGTTCTTCTTGTTGCGGCGGGCGCAGGTGGGCCCCGGCAGCCAAGCCATGAACTTCGGCAAATCGCGGGCACGGGTACAAATGGAGCCCCAAACCCAAGTCACCTTTACCGATGTGGCCGGTGTGGAGCAAGCCAAATTGGAATTGGTGGAAGTGGTGGACTTCCTGAAGAATCCCGATCGCTTTACGGCGGTGGGAGCGAAAATCCCCAAGGGCGTGTTGTTGGTGGGCCCTCCCGGCACGGGCAAAACCCTGTTGGCGCGGGCGGTAGCCGGCGAAGCAGGCGTGCCGTTCTTCAGCATTTCCGGCTCGGAATTTGTAGAAATGTTTGTGGGGGTCGGGGCTTCGCGGGTGCGGGATTTGTTTGAACAGGCCAAGTCCAATGCGCCCTGCATCGTGTTCATCGACGAAATCGATGCCGTGGGACGGCAGCGGGGAGCCGGTCTCGGCGGCGGCAACGACGAGCGGGAGCAGACCCTCAACCAACTGTTGACGGAAATGGATGGGTTTGAGGGGAACACGGGCATCATCATTGTGGCGGCCACCAACCGGCCGGACGTGTTGGATGCGGCGTTGTTGCGACCCGGGCGGTTCGATCGCCAAGTGGTGGTGGATCGGCCCGATTTTGCGGGGCGGCTGGAGATTTTGAGTGTCCATGCCCGGGGCAAGACCCTCGGCAAGGATGTGGATCTAGAGAAAATTGCGCGGCGTACCCCTGGATTTACCGGCGCCGATTTGTCCAACTTGCTGAACGAAGCCGCGATTTTGGCGGCCCGCCGGAGCCTCACGGAAATCTCGATGGACGAGATCAACGATGCGGTGGATCGGGTGTTGGTGGGCCCGGAGAAAAAAGACCGGGTGATGAGCGAGAAGCGCAAGAAGTTGGTGGCTTACCACGAAGCGGGCCATGCGTTGGTGGGGGCGTTGTTGCCGGATTACGATCCAGTGCAGAAAGTCACGATTGTGCCGCGGGGGCGCGCCGGTGGGCTGACCTGGTTTTTGCCCACCGAAGAGCGGATGCAGAGCCGCACCTACCTGCAAAACCAGATGGCGGTGGCCTTGGGCGGTCGGGTAGCCGAAGAAATCGTCTTTGGCGAAGCGGAGGTGACCACGGGGGCTTCGAGCGATTTGCAGCAGGTAGCCCGGATTGCCCGGCAGATGATCGCCCGGTTTGGCATGAGCGACGTGTTGGGGCCGGTGGCTTTGGGCCGGGCCTCGGGGAACATGTTTTTGGGTCGGGAGTTGGGGGCCGAGCGGGACTTTTCCGAAGAGACGGCGGCCACCATTGATGAAGAGGTGAAGAAGTTGGTCGATCGCGCTTACACGGTAGCGAAGACCATTTTGATTCAAAACCGTCCCATCTTGGATCGGATTACGCAAGCCTTGATCGATCGGGAGACCATCGATGCCGAAGAGTTGCAGAACCTGATTGACGAAAGCGATGTGAACTTAGCTGGGGTCGTGGGTTAGTCCCCGCCGGCCCTTGTCACGATTTTTGTGCGACTTAGGAGAGGGGGGAGACCCCCTCTTTTTTGGGCTTTTGGGGATGGGCTACAATGCAGCGCGGTAGGCAGGGAGGGGAAAAGTGGAACAACCGCCGGCGTTACGGGCAGCCGAGTTGCGGGAATTGTTGCAGCGGGCCGGCCATGCCTACTATGTGTTGCAAGCGCCCATATTGCCCGATGAGGTTTACGATCGCCTCTATCGCGAGCTCCAGGATTTAGAGCACAGCTATCCCGAACTGGTGATTCCCGACAGTCCCACCCAGCGGGTGGGGGCGGCCCCCGCGGTGGAATTTTTGACCGTGGGCCACCGGGTACCCCTGTACAGCCTCGAAAACGCTTTCGATTGGGGGGATATGACGGACTGGGAAGTCCGTTGGCAGAAGTTGGCACCCGACGGCGAGACCGGGTACGTGTGCGAATTGAAGATGGACGGGGTCGCCCTCGCCCTCAGCTACGAAAACGGGGTGTTGGTGCGGGGGGCCACCCGCGGCGACGGCGAGGCGGGCGAGGACATCACCGGCAACGTACGGGCCATTCGCAGCATCCCGTTGCGCCTGCAGACGGCGGCACCACCGGCTTGGCTAGAGGTGCGAGGGGAAGCCTTTTTGTCTTGGGAGCGGTTTGCCGAGCTCAACCGTGCGAAGGAGGTGCCCTTTGCCAATCCCCGCAATGCGGTGGCCGGTACCCTCCGGCAATTGGATCCTCGGGTCGTGGCGGAGCGACGGCCG
>DMPD01000218.1 GCA_003456125.1 Cyanobacteria bacterium UBA8156
TAATTAAAATGACTATAAATCTTCGATTTCACGACGTTGGATCTGAATCGTAACTCGCCCGCTTTTGCTGCGCTTGTCGGGCTGGTAGTCCCACTTCAGCAAGTGCCCAATCAAAACACCGAGTCGGTTTCTCAGTTCCTGACCCTGTTGTTTTCCCAACGACTCAATTTCCTCTACCAAATGAGTAACATCCAGGTGCTTAAAATCTCCTTTCTTCACTAACTTCGACTGCTCCAACGTCCAAGCATAAAAATCGGTTTCATAGAGATTGGCGGTCATAATATCCTCCGAGTTGCTTGACCCCAATGTATCCTTCGCAGAATTCCATTAAGGTGTTCTGAGATATCCACCGGTCGATTTCCATAAGGTTTTAACCAGAAGAGGAGAGCCATGGGCGGCGTGCACCCCACCAATGCCAGGGACAAGCAAACTACAAAACCCCTTTGGAACTGGGAATGGTGCCCCCCCGCCGCGGATCGAGGGCGATCGCGCCTTTAAGGGCCCGGGCAAAGGCTTTGAAGGAAGCCTCGATGATGTGGTGGGAGTTGATCCCCGCCAGTTGCCGCACATGGAGGGTCATTTGGGCGTGGTTGACCAAACCTTGGTAAAATTCCCGCACCAATTGGGTGTCGTAGGTGCCGACCCTTTGGGTGGGAATTTCCAAGCCGTAGCTGAGGTGGGGCCGCCCGGAAAAGTCCAACACCACTTCCACCAAGGCTTCGTCGAGGGGGGCGACAAAATGCCCAAATCGTTCCATCCCCTTGCGATCGCCCAGGGCTTTGGCGATCGCCTGCCCCAGGGTGATGCCCACATCTTCGTTCGTGTGGTGGTCATCGATGGGGTAATCGCCGGTCGCCTGCACCGTCAAATCCAGCAGCCCGTGGGAACACAATTGATGCAACATGTGATCCAAAAACGGAATGCCGGTAGCGATGCGACCTTGCCCGGTGCCGTCCAACACCACGGTAACCTTGACATCGGTTTCGCCGGTTTGGCGGTAGACCGTAGCCTCCCGCAAAGTAGCTTCACGCAGAACTGTGGCTTGACGGGGGGTAAGGTCAGTCATTGGGGCAACTCTTGACGTAGTTTGTGCAGCAAGTCCTGCAATCGGACGCGGTAAATGTAAGGCCAACCGCCGTTGGCTTCTACATTTTGCAACAAAGCAAACAGTTCGTGGCGGGTGTTGGGCAGGGCCGGCATTAGCATTTCTTCGCAAATCTGACGATGCAGCGCTTCCAGTTCCCGCAAAACCAGCAGCAGACCCTGGGGATCGGTGCGCTGGCGGACCGCGATCGTCTGGATCGCGCTGAGGGCCTGGTGGAATTCCGGGCTGAAGACGGAGGGCTGTTCGGGGGGGATTGCTGGGGCCACCAAATCCGGGGTTCTCCTGCCTGAGGCTTCGCGTTCTCCTCTAAGATAACCGTAGGTCGCCCCCTACGGCGTGCGGGCGATCGGTTTCATAGTTAAACAAACGTACGGTAAAATTGAATCCCAAAAAGGTATCCATGTTCCACCCAATGAAACGCCTCCTGGCTGTCTTTCTGTGTGTTGCGGCCCTCTGCTGGGCCCCCGCGGCGGCGATCGCCGGTACCAACAAACCCCTGACCTACGACCAAGTCAAAGGTACGGGTCTGGCGAACAAATGCCCCGATGTCAGCGGCAATGCGCGGGGTCGGGCGGTGATCCCGGTGAAACCCGGGGAATCCATCAGCTTGATCGATATTTGTTTGGAGCCGACCAATTTTTTCGTGAAGGAAGAATCCACCAATAAGCGCAAGGAAGCTGAGTTTGTGCCGGCGAAGCTCCTCACCCGCGCCACCTCCAGCCTGGATTTTATTAAGGCTAAGGTAACGGCGGAACCGGACGGTACCCTGGTGCTGCGGGAAGAAGAGGGCCTCGACTACCAACCCATTACGGTGAAAATGCCGGGGGGGGAAATGGTGGCCTTCCTGTTTTCGATGAAGAATTTTGAAGGGCGCACCGAAGCGGGGGTGAACGCCATCTCCACAGCGATCGATTTTGAAGGGGAAATGGAAGTACCGACCTACCGCGGTGGTACGTTTATTGACCCCAAAGGTCGGGGCTTGGGCACCGGTTACGATGCGGCGGAAGCATTGCCCGCCAAACGGGACGATGCGGCTTTCTATGAGAAAAGCAACAAAAAGGCGGAATACCTGAAGGGCAAGATGTATTTGCAGGTGGCCCGGTTGGATACCACCACCGGGGAGTTGGCCGGTACCTTCGAGTGCGATCAACCCTCGGATACCGACCTCGGCGCGGAGGAACCCAGAGAAGTCCGCATTCGGGGCGTTTTCTACGCCCGCTTGGGCTAAATCCTGGGGATATGGGCCCAACCAGACCTAATTCCCATTTCTAATTCTAAACCCAACCAAAACGCGGGGAACCTCAAGTCCCCCGCGTTCTGTATTTGTATTTCTTGTTTTTTGCGAAACTTTCGGTTCGCGCTGTGGGCGATTTAGGCTTCGCCTTCGATGTACAAAAACAGCAGGCCCATGCCCACCAATGGCAACAACCAGGTGATGGCAGGGATTAGAATCCAAGGCAAGTACGAGGCCGCGTAATCTCCGGTCATGGTTGATATTCCTTTTGGTTTAGGGTTGTTGGTAGGGGTTAAACGTTTATGCCGCAGCTTCTGAACTTAGTTCACAAAGCCCCGCAGGATGGCATCGATGCCGCTGAAGTTCTCCAACAGGAAATAGGCCACGAAGGCGCTGCCGGCCCCACCCAAGAAGAAACCACCGGCAAACTGACTCCAGCCTTCCGCCGTTTGCAGACCCGCAGGTACCGGCGCACAGGTCGCCTGGGGTACCGCCAGCTCGGTTTGACCGCCGCGTCCGTAGGTCACCAAACCGTGGGCCGCCAAAGCCGCAGTGCCGATCAATACCAGGGCGATCGCCGTAACCAAGCCCCCCAGATTCGCAGCCGCGGGGTAGTCCCGCAACGGCCCAAACACCACTTCGGGGCCCACCAAGAAGTAGCCGTGGGCCATCCCCACTTCCAAGCCCCGCAACAGGGGCGACAACCCGGGCCGATAGGCCGGCAGGTTTTGAATAAAGGCCCGCACCACCGGTGAATCGCTGATCGGGGTCGACAAATGCCCGAATTGGGGATCGTCATTAAAAGGTTTTACAAAATCCATGACGGTTAAAATGCATGACATTGGCAATTTTAGGCAAGAAGGTCAAGGGCACGAACCGACCGTAACGTTTCGTTAGGAAAGTTCGCAAAAATTGTGATTCTCACCAGACGATCGCCAGGAGTACGCCCAGACCCAGCCCCAAAGCGGTGGCGATCGCCAGGGAGTACCGTCGTTGGCGGTGGGACGTTTCCCGGAGGGCTTGGCGAGCAAAAAAGAGGGGGGAAAACCAGAGCAGGAACAACAGCAAGCGCAGACAACCATGGAGCAGTTCGCGGGACGGCATCGGCGTTCCCAAAAAGAAGTAGTCGGCCAGGAAGACTTGCAGCCCATCGCCCCCCCGCAACCACAGGGCTTGCAATACCACATCGGCGGCCAGCCAACCGGCGCTGCCGGCCACCAGGGGTACCCCCCAAATCCAGGAACTCGCGACCGCGACGGCGATCGCGCCGCTGAGTACACCCGCACAGCTCCACAGCAGCCCGGATGCCTGCGCACTGGAGAGGCTCCAGCCCCAAAACACGTACCACAGGGCGACCGCCGTTAGGGCTAGCCAAGGGCGATCGCGCGGCACCGTCGGCGACCACCGACGGCGGCGGGGGGGCGTCTGGATCGATTCTTCGGAAAAGGGTTGGGTCATGGCCTTGCCCAAGGCGTAGTCTCTGATTATAGATCGATGATTTGTCGGTTGTTTGGGAAACGTTACTCCCGCCGGTGCTTTAGGATGTAAGAAATCAGGAGATCAAGATGACCCTAGGATTCAAAAACGGGACGGTGCTGTTGCCGGATGGGGCATTGGCCAAGCGGGACGTGGCGATCGCCAACGGTCAGATTGTGGCGGTGGGGGAAGGCGTAGCGGCCGGTTGGCCGGGGGCGATCGAGGTACCTGAGGGCTGGGTGGTGCTGCCAGGGGTGATCGATCCCCAGGTGCATTTCCGGGAGCCGGGGCTGGAGCACAAAGAGGATTTGACCTCCGCGGCCCGGGCCTGCGCCAAGGGGGGCGTGACCGCGTTTCTGGAAATGCCCAATACCCGCCCCCTCACCACCACCCAAGCCACCCTCGACGATAAGTTGGCCCGGGCGGCCCGCAGTTGCGTTGTGAATTACGGATTTTTTATTGGCTCCACCCCCGACCTCCTGCCGGATTTGGATACGGCGGGCCCCACCTGCGGTATTAAGGCTTTTATGGGATCGATGCATGGGCCCCTGTTGATGAGCGATCCGGCGGTACTCGATCGCCTGTTTGCCCGGGGCGATCGCCTGATTGCGGTGCATGCGGAGGATCAAGCTCGGATTGAGGCTCGCCGCCAGCTCTATGCCGGGTGCAGCGATCCGGCGGTGCATTCATTGATTCAGGACAACCAGGCGGCGCTAATGGCGACCCAGTTGGCGGTGGGGCTAGCCCAGAAGTACCAACGGCGGTTGCACATTTTGCATCTTTCCACCGCCGATGAGGCCCTGTGGTTGCGCACCCACAAAACCCCCAACATCAGTTGTGAGGTGACTCCCCAACACCTCCTGTTGGACATCACGGCCTACGAAACCTTGGGGACGTTGGCCCAAATGAATCCGCCGTTGCGGACACCGGGCGATCGCCGGGTCTTGTGGCAGGCGTTGCGGGATGGGGTGATTGATTGCATTGCCACCGATCATGCTCCCCACACCCTCACCGAAAAAGCCCAGACCTATCCCCAGTCTCCTTCCGGGATGCCAGGGGTAGAAACCGAGTTGCCGCTGATGTTGACGGCGGCCCAAGCCGGCGAATGCACAATCGCCCAGGTCGGTCGGTGGATGAGCGAAAACGTGGCCCGGCTTTATCAAATTCCCAACAAAGGACGGATTGCGCCGGGGTGGGATGCGGATTTGGTGGTGGTGAATTTGCAGGCATATCGACCGGTGGTGCGCTCGGAATTGCTCACCAAGTGCGCCTGGAGTCCCTTTGAGGGCTGGAAACTCACCGGCTGGCCGGAAATCACCGTGGTGAATGGGCAAATCGCCTACCGCGATCGCCAAGTGCATCCCGAACCCCTGGGCCAACCCCTCCGGTTTGATCCAAATTTTTGGGCTACGGTTTAAGTCCGGCCCCTCTCTCAGTACGGGGGAAGGGAGCCTAACCCCAGCAGCGATCGCGGTAGGGGCAGTGATCGCACACAGAATCGGGCTGGGGCCGCTTGGGATAGGGATTTTGCAGCAATGCCCGCAGGCGATCGCCCAAATCCTGACGGGTCTGTTGGTGCTGGGCGGCGCTGTAGGGAATGCGCACCGTTTCCCCCGTGGCTGTAAACCAGTAAGTAAAATCCAGGGCGGCCGGGGGCAACGGACTGGTTTCCGCCAGCACAAACAAATACAAGCGGGTTTGCCAAGACTGGGCCAAGTGGGCGGGCGGGGGCGGCTCCCGATGGGTCTTCCAATCGTAAATGTGGGCCGTGCGATCGCCCACAATCAGCAAATCGTACACCGCCATCAACACCGCCGGTTCGGGAGCGT
>DMPD01000191.1 GCA_003456125.1 Cyanobacteria bacterium UBA8156
GGGGCCCACGGGGCGGAATGTGGGGGCGGGCATGACCGGTGGCATCGCCTACTTCTGGGATGAAGATGGGCGCTTCCAGGAACGCCTCAGCCAGGAACCCCTGACGGTGCAGCGGGTGACCGCGCCGGCGGGTCTCGCCCAGTTGCGGGAGTTGATCGAGCAACACCATGCCGAAACCCAAAGTGCCAAAGCGCGCCGCCTGCTGGAGCAATGGGAAACCGCGCAAACCCGGTTCTGGCAGGTGGTGCCCCCCTCTGAAAAAGACAGCCCCGAAGTCTGCGTCCCCCCTGCCGTCGTTTTGGCTCCGTAGGGGTTGCAGGACGGGTCTTGTCCTTCCCTGCTATGATGCTGCCGGTGCGGTTTGGCTGAAGCCGGCGTTTCATCTGTGCCCAATTCTATGGAAAAATCCCAAGTCTCCAGGGCCGTCCAAGGTGACCGCTGGGATTGCGTCACGGCCTACACCTTGGTGAAGGGGGGCAACGACCCCAAGGACTGCGAAGATGTGTGCGGCTGGGATACCGCCACCGGTCGGTTTGCGCTGGCGGATGGGGCGACCGAATCTTCCTTTGCGCAGGAGTGGGGGGAAATGCTGGTGGCGGGTTTTTTGGCCGCGCCTCGGTTTGCCGTAAACGTGGATCCGTGGGTGCGGCCGTTGCAGCAGCAGTGGGCCGCACAGTTGCAGGGGCGATCGCTGTCGTGGTTTGCCAAACGCAAAGCTCAGTTGGGCGCCCACGCCACCTTTTTGGGATTGGAAGTTGCGCCCCAGGGGCAATGGCGGGCGATCGCCCTGGGGGACAGTTGTTTATTCTGGTGGCGGAACGGTCAATTGTTGGAGGGGTTTCCCCTGAAAAGCAGCGCCGCTTTTGGCTATGGCCCCCCCCTCTTGACCTCGGTGGGAACCAATCCCCCGGCCCGGTTGATGGCGGGACAGGCGCAGCCGGGGGATGAATTTTGGTTGGTCAGCGACGCTTTGGCCCAATGGGTGTGGCAGCAAATTGAAGGGGCATGGTCTCCGTGGTCGCACAGCCGGGAATGGGTCAACGCGGAGGCGTTTGCCCAGTGGGTCGAGCAGACCCGGGCGACGGGACACCTCCACAACGACGACACGGCCTTGCTGCGGATAGCGATCCCCCGATATACTTAAGCCGTAACCTTGTTATGAATAGCCGTGGACAACACCGAAAAGTTTCTGTTTCCGGGTACTTTGGTGCGGGTGATCAATGCGGGCGACACCTACTTCGGATTTGAAGGACAGGTGCAACGGGTCACCGATGGCCGGGTGGCGGTGTTGTTTGAAGGGGGCAACTGGGACAAACTGGTGTCGTTTCGGTTGGCGGAGGTCGAAGTGGCCGATGCCACCGCCAGTCCGGGTAAAGGTCGCAAGAAAAAATAAAAATACCCCCACAAATCATGCTGGCGGTCACCGAAACCCATCCCGTCCAATACCGGGCGCCGGTCTATCGCTACTTGCAGCAGCACTTGGGGATACCGGTCACCGTGTTTTACGGCTCCGATTTCAGTGTGGTGGGGTACCGCGATCGCGAGTTTGGTACGGAATTTGCCTGGGATGTCGACCTCACGTCGGGGTACGCGGCCCGCTTCTTGACGACGGTGGCCCAGGGGGGCGGGCGCAGCTACGAAACGGTGCGGGCCCCCGGTCTGCGATCGCAATTGCAAACGTTGCGGCCCCAAGCGGTGTTGTTGACCGGTTACGATACGGTGTTTCATCGCCAAGCGTTTTGGGCCAGTCGGGGCATGACGCGCTTGTTTCGGGCGGAAACCACCGATGTGGCCCAAGGGCGATCGCACCTCAAGGGTTGGCTGCGGGACAGCGCTTTGCGTTTTGGGTACCGCCAGTGCGCGAAATTGCTTTACATTGGCGCCCACTCTTACCAACACTATCGGCGGTTGGGGTGCCCAGAGTCCAAATTGGGGCGATCGCCCTATGCCATCAACGAAGCCACCTTTGCTTGGGGCGAAGCCGATCGAGAGGTGTTGCGGCCCGTCATTCGGCAGGAATGGGGGGTAGGAGAGAACGACCGGGTGTTGTTGTTTGCCGGCAAACTCCAGCCCCGCAAGTGCCCCGACTTGATTTTGGAGGCGGTGAAGTGGTTGCCCGCCGCCCAGCGCGATCGCCTGTGGGTGGTGTTTTTGGGCAGTGGCGACTTAGAACCCTCTCTCCGCACCCTGGCTGCCGGTGAACCGTCGATCCAGACCGTATTTGCCGGGTTTCAGAACCAACAAAACCTCAGTCGGTTTTACCACGGGGCCGATGCGCTGGTTTTGCCCAGCCACACCCAAGAAACCTGGGGGCTGGTGGTCAACGAAGCCCTGTGGCATGGGGTGCCCTGCCTGGTGTCCGACCGGGTGGGCTGTGCCCCCGATTTGATCGTGCCGGGGGTGACGGGGTTGGTTTTCCCCACCAATCAGGATCGGGCCCTCGCCGCGGCGATCGCCCAAATTTGGCCGCTTTTGGGCACGCTGCCAACCCGCATTGCTTGCCGGGAGAGGGTTGCCAACTACAGCATTGCCACCGCCGCCACGGGAATTGCCCAGGCGTTGGCCGATCTGTAGGGCTTGACCACCTCCCCTGGCGCCGTCTCCTCACGCCGTCTCCGCAAAGTTGACAAAGTTGTAGGGGGCTGTGTAGTTGTTGTAGCGAATGCGGTACTGCCGGTCAAATTCGGCATCCAATTGCTCCACCGCCTCGGCAAATATGGGTTCTTTTTCCAAATCAATCAGAAACGCGCCGTTGTACAGCATGGTTTCCGTGAGGAGTTCCCCCGTCACCACCTCGTGGCTCAAGGGCCGCAAAACCGCCAAAAAGCGATCGATGATTTCCTGCTGCCGCTCCTCTAAAGCAGCTTCCAACGCCTGACCAATGGCGATCGCCTCCTCCACCGTCAAGATTTTCCCCATCAGGTCATCCCGTTGTTGCCGGAGGGGCGTGTTTGCCGCCAACAGGCGCTGCAATTCTTCTTCCCGGTTCCACAGGATTTTCACGCCCACTTCCCGCTTGCCCGCTAGGCGTGCCAGGGCTGCCAGCAAAATATCTTGACGTTCTTCGACAAATTCTTGGCGGGGGGATTCCCAATCCTCAACCACAAGACCAAATTGCAACGGCAAAGGCACTACCCCATGGGGTTCCAAACGCTGCATCAGGGTTTCCAAGACCTTTTCGTGGCCCAATAGGTTGGCACGGCTCGCCAGATACCGATTTTGCTTGGCTTCGCTGTAGGCCACCAGAAACGGAGCCAGATGCTGCAGGTGCACCGGAGCGCCATCCAAACCCGTTATCGTTTCCCCCCCCAACCAGGGGCGGGCAGATTCCGGCAACAGGGCATACAAATAAAAAGCCATGGTTTACCCCAAAGAAAAAGGTGCCAATCCGTGGCGTTGGGCGTAGCTCCACAGGGTGTTGTACAGCAGCATCGTGACCGTCATGGGGCCCACGCCCCCGGGCACCGGCGTAATCCAAGCCGCCTGGGGGGCCACCTGCGCAAAATCCACATCCCCCACCAACCGGCTTTGCCCATTTTCCACCACCCGGTTGATGCCCACATCCAACACGATCGCCCCCGGTTTCACCTGATGGATCGCCCGCGGTCTGCCCATGGCCGCCACCACAATGTCGGCTTCTCGCACCACGGCGGCCAAATCGGCGGTGTGGGAATGGGCAACGGTAACGGTTGCGTTCGCAGCCAACAGCAACAGAGCCATGGGCTTGCCCACCAAAATACTCCGGCCGATCACCACCGCTTTTTGACCGGCGATCGGGCGGCCGGTTTGCTGCAACAGGTACATCGTGCCGGCGGGGGTGCAACTGCGCAGACCCGGTTCCCCCCGCACCAATTTGCCGAGATTTTCGGGATGCAACCCGTCCGCATCTTTATCTGGGGCGATCGCATTCAACAACGCAATGCTATCCAGGTGGGGCGGTACCGGCAGTTGCAACAAAATCCCATCGACGGCGGGATCGGCATTGGCGGCGGCGATCGCCCCTTGCACTTCGGCTTGGGATACCTCAGCCGGAAACCTTTGCCCGGTGGCCGCAATGCCGACTTTGGTGCAGGCCCGTTCCTTGTTGGCGACGTAGGCCGCACTGGCCGGATCGTCCCCCACCAAAAACACCGCCAATCCCGGCGATCGCCCCACCCCCTCCCGATGGGCGTGGACCCAGGCGGCCATCTCTGCCTGCAATCGCTGGGCGATCGCCTTGCCGTCAATAATTTGGGCCGTCATCCCCATCCCCTTGTTTCGCGGACATTATGCCACGGGGACGGCCCCCAAAAAGGCCGCCCTCGGGACGCCCTTCCTTGCTCGGAGATGTTTGCCCTCACCCCCGGCCCCTCTCCCGTTCTGGGAGAGGGGAGTGCGCAGAAATGGATTTAGGGCCTAGTAGTCGAAGTCGCCGCCGCCCATGCCGCCGCCACCAGCCGGTGCGGCTTTCTTCGGTTCCGGCTTGTCCACCACAATGCACTCCGTGGTCAACACCATCGAGGCGATCGAAGCCGCGTTTTGCAACGCCGACCGGGTCACCTTCGCCGGATCGACAATCCCCGCCTCCAACAGGTTCACGAAGCGATCGGTCGCCGCATCGTAGCCGGTGTCAAAGTCCTTTTCCTTGACGTATTCGACCACCACGGCCCCGTTCTTGCCCGCGTTTTCGGCAATGCGGGACAACGGCGCCGCCAGCGCTTCCTTCACAATCAGGGCCCCGGTCAGTTCTTCCCCCTTGAGGTTTTCCTTGGCCCAGGTTTCCAATTGGGGCGCCAAATGCACCAGGGTGGTGCCCCCGCCCGGCACGATGCCCTCTTCCACCGCCGCGCGGGTAGCATTGATGGCATCTTCCAAGCGCAACTTCCGATCCTTCATTTCGGTTTCGGTGGCCGCCCCCACCTTGATCACCGCCACCCCACCGGATAGCTTGGCCAATCGCTCCTGCAGCTTTTCCTTGTCGTAGGAAGAATCGGTTTCTTCGATCGCCTTGCGAATCTGTTCGCAACGGATTTTCACTTCCTTCTCGTGGCCCTCCGCCACCAACGTGGTGTGGTCTTTGGTCAACACCACCCGCCGGACTTTGCCCAACGATTCCAGCTTCACCGCATCCAGCTTCAACCCCAAGTCTTCGCTGATCACTTGACCACCGGTCAGCACCGCCATGTCTTCCAACATCGCTTTGCGGCGATCGCCAAATCCAGGGGCTTTGCAAGCCGCCACATTCAACACCCCGCGCATCTTGTTCACCACCAGGGTAGCCAAGGCTTCCTTCTCAATGTCTTCGGCAATGATCAACAGGGGCCGCCCCGACCGCGCCGTCTGCTCCAGCACCGCCACCAGGTCTTGAATCAGGGTGATTTTCTTGTCCGTGATCAACACGTAGGCATCTTCCAGCACGGTTTCCATGCGATCGCTGTCGGTGACAAAGTACGGCGAAATGTAGCCCTTATCAAACCGCATCCCCTCCGTCACATCCACCTCGGTGGTCATCGACTTCCCTTCCTCCAGAGAAATCACCCCTTCCTTGCCCACCTTGTCCATGGCTTCGGCAATCATTTGCCCCACGGCTTCATCGTTGCCGGCCGAAATCGCCGCCACTTGGGCGATCGCCTTGGAATCGCTCACCGGCTTGGCGTGCTCCTTGATTTTCTCCACCAAGAAAGCCGTAGCCTTGTCAATCCCCCGCTTCAGGGCAATGGCGTTGGCCCCCGCCGCCACGTTGCGCAGGCCTTCCTTCACGATCGCCCGAGCCAACACCGTAGCCGTGGTGGTGCCATCCCCCGCCGCATCGTTGGTCTTCGAGGCCGCCTGCCGAATCAACGAAACCCCGGTGTTTTCGATGTGGTCTTCCAGTTCAATTTCCTTGGCGATGGTCACCCCGTCGTTGATAATCTGGGGAGCGCCAAACTTCTTCTCCAACACCACGTTGCGACCCTTGGGCCCCAACGTCACCGCCACCGCCTCCGCCAAGGCATCAATGCCCCGCTCCAAAGCTCGCCGTGCTTCTTCCCGGTAAATTACTTGCTTCGCCATAACCAACTCCCTCAGATTTTGCGTTTGATTTGAGATTTAATTTGAGATTTGCTTTGAGATGGAAAACGGGCACTGGGAGCAGCAGCTACTGGAGTACCGCCAAAATGTCCCGCTCGGTCACCAAAACGTGATCCACACCGCCCACCTTGATTTCGGTACCGGCATACTTCGAGTAAAAAACGCGATCGCCCACTTTCACATCCAGGGGCTGACGGGTACCGTCCTCATTGAGCTTGCCACTGCCCACGGCCGCCACTTCCCCGACTTGGGGCTTCTCTTTGGCCGTGTCGGGCAGAAAAATCCCGCCGGCGGTTTTCTCTTCCGCTGCGGTGATTTTCACCAAAATGCGATCGCCCAAAGGCTTGAGGGTGCCTGCATTTAGGGTAACGGTTGCCATAGATACCTCGTTGAATTAGCACTTCACACCTTCGACTGCTAATTTAGCAGGGAGCCCCACCCCCGCCAATTTTTTCCGAGTAGGGTTTCCCGAACTTGAGGCGATTTGGTAAGTTGGTTGCACAGATTACAGAACAGCTGGGGCAGAACCTCGACAATTCAGATGGCAAAGTCTAGGTACAAGTCATGCTGGCTACGCTGAGGGTCAATGCTATGGATGCGCATACCAAAAACCTCGAATCCGCTCCTAGCAGAAAACCTACACCTATAAAAAAATCGGAAGAAATTTTGCGAGAAGCCGGTGGGGGGATGGACACAGAGGCTGGCACAGAAGCCAAGGTTTGGCCGTTGGTTTCGATTACACACTTACCCGAGGAAGAGGGGAGAACTTGGCAGGCCATTTTGGCCGCCCAGGGCGTGACCACCCAATACGCGGTGGACTGGGAGCGAGACCCTTTTCGTTTGTTGAGGCAATTAGAGGAAAGCGTAGCCCGTCAGCAATCGGTTCCGACTTTGTTGTTGCTGGGCATGGAAGCCAAAGCCCCCGGTTCCGATGTGTTGATGGCGGGCGAGGTGTGCATTTGGTGCCGCCGCCATTGCCCAAAGATCCAAGTGGTTTTGGTCCATCCCCGGCAAGATACGGTGGGCGAGTTGCAACGGCGGTGGGCCTTGCGGCGCGGGGCGGCCGATGTCCTGCCCAAGTTATCCCGTAGCAATCTGTTGACCTCTTCGGTACGCCTCATGTCCATTCTGGGGGTAGCCCTGAACCCAGAGCCGTTGCGCTACATTGCCGATTTGCTACCGCAGCCCGTAGCCTCGCCGGCCCCGCCGGCGACCGACGATACCGCTGGGGGAAACAATGCCGGTCCTGAGGCGAAGGTCGAGGAAAAAAAAGACGAAGAGGGAGACTTTGTGTGGTACCGCGGGGTACGGGTGCGCCGGCGGTAGAGCGTCCAAACGTTAGCCCATCCTTTGGCTGGCAAGGAAATTTGCGCGGAAGCTTGAGATCAGAATGGGTCACAGGAAAAGGGTTGGATGAAACGAAAAAGGGGATATGCGCTCCTTCTGGGAACGCTGGGATGTTGGGGCGGTGTGGCAATCTCTCCGGCCTTGGCTCAAGATGTGGCCAGTACCACCAGCTTGGATGGGATTTGGGTCTTGTTGTCAGGATTTTTTGTGTTTTTCATGCAGACCGGATTTGCCATGTTGGAAGCGGGACTGGTACGGCAAACCGGTGCGATCAATTGCTTGCTAGAAAATTTTATTGATGCGGGCGTCACGGCCCTTGTCTTTTGGGCCGTAGGGTTTGGGTTGGCTTTTGGCAACAGTCTGGGGGGGATCCTGGGCACCGACGGTTTCTTTCTGGGGGGAGCCCTACAGGTGGGGACAACAGGGAGCGTGATCTACCGATTGGGGATGGCGGGAATTGATTCTTCTTTGCCCACTTTTGTGTTGTTTTTCTTTCACTTCGCCTTTGCCGCCACCGCCAGCACCATTGTCACCGGCGCCATGGCAGAGCGCACCCATTTTGTCGGCGATCTGGTCTACAGCGTGGTGATGGGCGCCATCATCTACCCGTTGGTGGCCCACTGGGTTTGGAATAAGGGGGGATGGTTGGCCCAGCTCGGGTTTCGGGATTTTGCCGGGAGTGCGGTGGTGCACGCCGTGGGGGGCATCACGGCTTTGGTGGGGGCTGCATTCTTAGGGCCGCGGGCGAAGCGGGTATGGGATGCTTTGCCCCCCGGTCACAACATGAGTTTGGCAACGTTGGGAGCCATGATTCTGTGGTTTGGCTGGTACGGCTTCAATGCCGGTTCCACGTTGACCGCCCAGAACCCGGGTTTGCTGGGTTTGATCGTGACCAACACCACGCTGGCAGCGGGGGCGGGGGCCGTTTCCTCCCTGGTGTACGTGTTTCAACGCATTCGTACCTGGCACCTGTTTGTGTCGTTGAACGGTTCGATCGCCGGTCTGGTGGCCATTACGGCTGGCTGTGCCTATGTAATGCCATGGGCCGCGGTGTTGGTGGGGGCGATCGCCGGGGTGTTGGTCATTGTCTCTGCCGATTTCATTGAGTCGCAGCGCATTGACGATCCGGTGGGCGCCTTCAGTGTCCACGGTGCCTGTGGCATTTTTGGCACCGTGGCGGTGGGGCTACTGGCTGTACCTGCGCTCACAGGGGGCAACGGTGGTCTGCTCACCAGCGGTAATCCCTCGTTGCTGTTGGTGCAGCTGTTGGGCATCGGGGCGATCGCCCTATTTGCGACGTTGGCGGCCACCATCCTATTTGGATGGCTCAAAGCTCAGAACTTGCTCCGGGTCAGTGCCGAAGCCGATGAGCTGGGGATCGACGCGGTGGAGCACGGCGCTTCGGTCTGGCCCGACGTGTACAAGCCCCAATAGATCCCTTGTGGGTTCAGCCGCAAAAGTTTTCGACGCAACGCACGAAAATTTCCACGCCGGCGGCCAAAGCGGTTTCGTCAAAATCGAACCGGGGGTGGTGGTGAGGGTAGGTGCGGGGTGCTTTCGCCGAGCCTAAAAAGAAATAACACCCCGGCACCGCCTGCAAGAAGTACGACATGTCTTCGCCCCCCATGGTTTGGCATTCTGGCACCACACCGAGGGGGGTCTCCACCACGGATAGGGCTGCCGATCGCACCAGTTCCGCCATGGTTGGGTCGTTGATGGTGGCGGGATACAGTTTGCGGTAGTCCAAATGGTAGCGGGCCTCCATCGCTGCACACACGCCGGCAATGGTTTCGGTGATGCGTCGGCCCAACAAATCCGCCAAATTGGGATCGAAATAGCGCACGGTGCCCTGGAGCTTGGCGTGGCCGGCAATCACGTTGCAGGCGGTACCGGCATGAAAGGAACCCACGGTAACCACGGCCGCTTGGAGGGGGTCCACATTGCGGGAGACGATCGCCTGGAGGGCCATCACGATTTGGGAGCCCACCACTACCGCATCCACGGTTTGCTGGGGGATAGCCCCGTGGCCGCCCTTGCCCAGAATTTCGCATTCAAACGTTTCGACGGCAGCCATGAGGGGGCCCGATCGCACCCCCACGGTGCCCAAGGGCAGGTTGTTCCACAGGTGCAACCCCAAAATCCCGTCCACCGGCGGATCGTTCAACACCCCGGCTTCGATCATGGGCTGGGCGCCGCCGGGGCCTTCCTCCGCCGGTTGAAACAAAATTTTCACCGTGCCGCCAAAGCGCTCCCGGTGCTGCCACAGGTATTGGGCTGTCCCCAGGGCGATCGCCACGTGGCCATCGTGGCCGCAGGCGTGCATCAGTCCCGCTTGCAGCGAGGAATAGGAAATGTCCCGGTTGTCCTCTTGGATGGGCAGGGCATCCATATCCGCCCGTAGGGCCAACACTTTGGGTCGGGCTACCGGTTTGGTGCCCGCAATTTCGGCCACGATGCCGGTTTTGGCTACGCCGGTGCGGTGCGGAATGCCCCACTGGGTAAGGCGCTCGGCAATTTGCTGGGCGGTGCGGTGTTCCCGAAACCCCAATTCGGGATAGCGATGAAAATCTCGGCGCCAGGCCACCAAATCGGGCTGCAACGCCTGAATGGTCGATCGCAACGCAAAAGCCATGGTGTTTCCTGCCCTCAGAATCATTGTCAATTGGGCCACGATGCCCTCACCCCCGATCCCTCTCTCGTTCGGGGAGAGGGGAGGAAAACAAGGCATGGGGGCGACGCCCCACCCATTCTTATTCAGAACCACTATAACGTTGCCGAGCGGGTCGGAGGTTGCCCCCCACCGCCGCCAACGCGGCTTCGCATTCCCCGCGCGATCGCCCCGTCCAAATCATGAGCAGAGCTACCTTCACCCGATCGCCCGCTGCTTGGAGGGTTTGCGCCGCCATGTCCCGAGAAGCCGGCCCCAAATCCATCAGCACCCGTTCGGCGCGATCGCGCAATTTGGCATTGGTGACGGCCACATCCACCATCCGATTGCCGTACACCTTCCCCAAAGCCACCATGGCCCCGGTAGAAATCCGGTTCAAGATCAGTTTGGTGACCGTGCCCGCCTTTAGCCGGGTCGAGCCGGTTAAAATTTCCGGGCCCACCAACGGCCGCAAATCCAGATCGCAGTCACAAGGAGCCTGCTCCCGGGGCACACAGGCCAAAAACAACGTTTTCGCACCCTTGGCCCGGGCCGCCGCCACGGCCCCCAACACGTAGGGAGTGGTGCCCCCGGCCGCAATGCCCAACACCGCATCCTGGGCCGTCACTCCCGCCATCGCCTGTTCCCCATCTTCGTAGCGGTCTTCGAGGGCTTCGGAACTGCGCACCAACGCCGGCGTCCCTCCAGCAATAATGCCCTGCACCCAATCCGGCGGTGTACAAAAGGTGGGGGGACACTCCGCCGCATCCAACACCCCCAACCGACCGCTGGTGCCCGCCCCCACATAAAACAACCGCCCACCGCCGGTCAAAACCTGGGCTACCAGAGCGATCGCCCGGGCCAAATCTTCCCGCAATGGGGCCAGAGCCTGCACCGCCTGCAGATCTTCCGCTTGGCACAAATCCACAAATGCCAGCGGCGACAACAAATCCAAATCGGTGCTGTGGGGGTTGGGCTGCTCCGTCAACAGGTGCCCTCGGTCTACCCCTTGCCCCGCCAATAGGCCACGATCAAACACACCAACCCCACATCAATCGCCACATCG